>JBBSFA010000517.1:0-3581 GCA_038239185.1 Elainellales cyanobacterium
CACCCATTAACTCATACACTTCAGGAATGCTGCGTCGTCCCAAATATTCGATTTGAGGCAGCCGTTCAGCCGCTTCAAGCACCCGAGCCGTCAAAGGACCTTCCCCTACAATCTTCAGCGGCATCTGGTTGCCCAGCTTCTCCCAAGCCCCTAACAAGGTGTCGATTCCTTTCTCAACCGAAAGGCGTCCCACATAGAGGGCATAGCCGCCTTGACCGGCTCCAACGCCTGGATCGCGATAGACAAAGTTGGGTTTAACTACAATCTTGTCGGCAGGCAATCCTCCTTCAATAAATTTTTGACGAGCAAATTCTGACAGCGCCACGTATAAATCGACCTGTTTTGTCCAGGTCTGCATCAACCGATGCACGGTAATCATTGCTCCCACAGCAGCACTGGCTGCTTGACTGCCCCGATAACATCCATTCACGATTCCAGGCAATGGAACGACCTGTTTGTGACACCCTTCGCAAACCTTACCATCTCGGAAAAACAGGGCATTTGGGCAAAGCAGGCGATAATTTCGCAGCGTTTGAACGACAGGAACTCCCGCTGCTTTTGCCGCGTAGTAAATCGAGGGGGAAATTAACGGGAAAAAATTCTGGACATGCACCGCTTCATAGGGCGCTTTTGACAGCAGCCATTCAACAATTTTGTAAGACTCATCAGACCAGACAGTTCGAGCTGCAACCTTCATGGGGTTGATTTCAGCCAGTCGCTTATTCGTTTCTTCATAAGTATCAACTTGGTGTCCCATTTCTCGCAAAATCGCTTCTTCTGATTCGCGAGATTCATCTTCACCACCCCGGATCTGATAGGCATTATGGACGCTGAGAATACGCATATTTTTAAATTCCCCAACGATGTTTCTGTTAAAAGTTAGCGACGTATCTATAAACCTGGTCTGAGAGTTCCATTTCGATCGACTTTGTATAGAGCAAGTGACCCGAAATGGCGGTGGTACAAGCGGATAGTGTCAAATCTTCTGGCTTCAACTCTGCTGGCTTAAAACCGTTTCATAAAGTTTTTCCAGGATTTGAGTTTGCTTGGCTCGATTGAAGTGCAGTTCCATATGCTCTTGCCCTTTTGCGCTGAAACGTTGCCAAAGCAAATCGTCTTTCAGCAGGCGCAAGCTGTATTCGGCAAGCCCTTCGGCATCGCGCTCAGCGGTTAAAAATCCTGTCTCTCCATGAATCACGGCTTCTGGAATTCCGGCATGGAAGGTGCTCACCACGGGCAGTCCCATGGCTTGCGCCTCCACGACGACGTTAGGCAACCCTTCTGAATCACCCTGAAGTGAAGTGACGCTAGGTGCAATCAACAATTTGGCGCGATTCATCCAGCTTTTGACCACGCTGGCAGGTTGCACCCCCAGAAACTCATAGCGATCGAGGGCTTGAGCCGCTGCCAATTCTAAGCTGGCTCGTAGCGGACCCTCACCAATTAGAACCAGCTTAATTTCAGGACATTCCTTTTGGACTTTCGCCATTGCCTGAATTAAATACTCACAGCCCTTTTTTTCCGTGAGCCGACCGACAAAAAGCGCGATCGGTTCCCGATGAATTTCTGGATCTGGACGAAATTGAGTCGTATCCACCCCGTTGTAGTGAGTAATCACCCGATCGGCAGGAAACCCTTGTTCTAGAAGCTTTTCACGGATAAACTGAGAGACCGTAATGAAGAGTCGCGCATCTCTTTTCAGGGCTTCCCGGCGCTGAAAGTAAATCCAGTGATTGAGCGACAGATAGCGAGCTTTGGAAGCCACTGTCGTTGTGGCATCGGCTCCCCGAAAATGAACCAGCAGGGGAATATTCAGCGATCGCGCTAAAGGGAGAGCCAGCGCACCGCTCAAACCAAACTGGGCATGAATCAAACCCGGATTTAAGCGTTGAATTTGCTGGGTTAGCTTGGGTGAGAACCCAGAACACTTAAACCAAAATTCCTTGACTTTACCTGCCAATCCACCCTGATTGATGATCAACGTTCGATCGGTCGGTAGAGCTAGACCCTGAACAAAGCGCGAACCTACATAGTAAGGAGTAAACTGCTGTAACTGTTCTCCTTGAGCTTTGATAAAAGTCTGCGAGGGCGGAAGCAAAAGGCTGCTGAATAAAACAACAGTAGGATTCATGGGAGTTAGGCGAGTAATATAAACAGGGAATGCAAGGGGGTTGCAAAGGAAATGAGGCGGGCTTTAATGAGAAACGTGATTCAACTGCTGGCGCGTTTGAGGGGCAAGGACTTGATTCCAGACGCGGGGAATCGAGTAGGTGGGATGCAGCGTTGCCGCCAAGCCTAGGTAGAAAACAGCCTCAACTCGATTTCCTTCACCCAGCGCTAACCCGGCTTTGCGGTAGCAGAACATGCCTGCGGTCTTAATTTTTCGTTGCCAACGTGAGAGCAGCGGTTGATGCTGGTAGTCTTGCAGAAACTGCTCGTAGCTGAGTTCGGCTTGCCCTGCCAGTCTGGCGCGATGACGGGCAACCACGTAGCGCATCAGGACTCGCTGAAAGAAGAATCGCTGCATTGAAACACTATTAGAATGAATCCGATAGCGCAATAGGGGTTCTGGAATCGCTAGCGTCGGTCCATGAGCTGCCATGCGATCGAACAATTCCAGTTCCTCAACCGGCTCAAAGTTGGATTTATAGCCGCCCACTGCCACTAAAACTTCTTTTTTGAGCAACACAGTCGGATGGATCAACTGCACCAGATCCCCCCTGTTGCGCTGCTCGTGGAACTCCGCTTCAGTAGTAGGTCCAGTCCGGGCAATGCCAAGCACTCGATCGCGAGAATTAATATGATATGCGTAGGTTCCCCAAGCCACAACACGGGGATTTGACGCTGCGGCATCCATTTGCTTTTGGAGGCGATCGGGGAGTGCTACATCGTCGGCATCCATTCGTCCAATCCAGGGGTACTTGGCTTCAGCAATGCCCTGATTGAGCGCCTGACTCAATCCACCATGCTGGCTGCGGATAACTCGAACCCTGGAGTCTTGCTGACTAAAGGCTTCTAATAGCTCTAATGTGTTATCGGTTGAACCGTCATCTACGACAATCAACTCAAACTCTTGAAAGGTCTGCTGCAAGATACTCTCAACAGCGGGTTTGATAAACTTTGCGGCATTGTAAGCCGGCAAGACGATGCTAATCATAGAAGCAATAGTGACTCGTAATACAACAACAAGGAAACTATTGAGGCGATCGCGCTATCTAATCGCGACCTCGAACAAACCTTGAATTAACTATTTAGATGAACCTAAATCAGAACTGGCTTTTCTTGACGCTGCTTTCAGCGTTGAAATTTAGGGCACTAGACTCTAGCCAAGAGGTCAGCACTTGCTGCACTGCCAGATACGAGAAAGAAGGAATCGTTTCGCTATATCTTCTCCAGAGTCGGCAAGGCTCTTGAATCAGACGAAATAGCCACTCCAAGCCCATTTGACGAATCCAAGCGGGTGCCCAACGGTGAATGCCTGCGTAAACCGGGAAAACCCCACCTAACCCAATCATCACGGCGTGAATTCTGTCTTTATGTTGAGCCATCCAAAGCTCTTGTTTGGGGCAACCCAAAGAGAC
>JBBSFA010000518.1:0-3577 GCA_038239185.1 Elainellales cyanobacterium
AGGTTGTCCAAAGATTTCCCAAAGATTTCCCAAAGATTTCCCAAAGATTTCCCAAAGATTTCCCAAAGATTTCCCAAAGATTTCTAAGTACGAGGCTGCCTGACGCAGCGAGGCAGCGAGAAAAGAAATATGCTAGCGTCTGTGGATTTTAGGATTTGAGACGTAATGACAAACTTTTTACTGTCTACGTTGGGAGCGTTTGGGATTTACGCTAAAGAGCAGTTTGTTCGCAAAACAAAAGCGCCGATCGCCGCGCAAGAAAGGTTCTTACGAGAACTTTTACGAATTCAGCACTGTACAGAACTAGGATACAAGTTTGGTTTAGGGGAAATTCAGACCACCCGCCAATTTCGCGATCGCGTCCCCCTCTGGTCTTATAGCGACTACGAGCCATATATGGAGCGAATTGCTAGAGGCGAACCGAATGTGCTGACGGCTGAGCCAGTGGTTTACATCAATCTCACCAGCGGCACAACGAGTAAGCAAAAAATGGTTCCGGTGACGCGGCAGTTTAGCCGATCGCTGAGCAAAGCCAACGCGACGAGCTTAGGGTTTGCCCTAGAGGCAATGCGGCGGCGATCGCCCAAATTAGAGTTAGGTCAACTGGTTTCAGCCAATTTCGTCAAAGTGCAGGGCAAAACGGCGGCAGGCATCAAGTATGGACCTGTGACGGCGGGCAGCTATCGGATCAATCGCTTTGTTTGTGAACAGTTATTTGCCCAGCCTTTTAGGGCAATGGAGATCGCCGATAATCTGAGCCGTCATTACGTTTGTCTGCTGTTCGCCCTCGCCAATCCGCAGACCAGAGGCATCACTGCCAACTTCCCTATGCTAGTCTTGCAAATTTGCGGCTACTTAGAGCAGTATGCCGAGGCACTCATTGAGGATCTGCAACGGGGCACGATCGCATCCTGGCTCACCCTTGAACCTGACCTACGAGCTGGGCTAGAACGCCAGTGGTCAGCGCATCCCAACCGTGCCGCCGAGCTACAGGCTGTTCTGCGATCGACGGGCAGACTTACGCCGCAAGCCGCTTGGTCAAAGTTGTCGTTCGTCAGCACTGCCAGAGGCGGCACTTCAGACTTTTACTTCGAGCGATTTCCAGAGTATTTCGGCAATACGCCCATTTTCGGAGGTGTTTACGGCACGGCTGAAGGGACGTTTGGCATTTGCCATGATTTTGACCAGGATGGCAGCATTTTGGCGCTCGACAGCGGCTTCTACGAATTCATTCCAGAAAGCCAGTGGGAGGTGACACAGCCGCAAACCCTGCTGCCGAATGAATTACAGATTGGCGATCGCTACCGCATCGTCGTCACGACCTACAGCGGGCTGTACCGCTATGACATTGGCGATGTGGTGGAAGTCGTCGGTTTTTATGAGCAAACGCCCCTAGTTGTGTTTCGGCATCGGCGCGGCGGGCTGCTCTCTGCTACGACTGAGAAAACCACGGAGTTTCATGTGATTCAGGCAATGCAAGTGCTTCAGCCAGAGTTTGGCTTGCAGCTTGAGGACTTTTGCATCACCCTGTCAGATCGGGAATTTCCGTCGCCTTATCTGGTCAATATTGAGCTGGCTGCTGGAGCGACGATCGCCAATGCGGCTGGCTTTTTGACGCGATTTGACTACTGGCTGGGCGAATTCAACCAGCCTTACGCCACGGTGCGATCGGCTCAAGTGCCGCCGCCGCGCCTGCGGATTTTGGAGCGCGGCAGTTTTGCGATCGTCCGGCAGCGGCAGATCGATCGGGGCACCTCGGCTTCTCAGCTCAAGCTTTTGCATATCAGCGAAGATCGGCAATTTTTGCAGGGGTTAACCGTGCTAGAAGAAGTTCAGCTTCCGGCAGATCTGAGCGGCGTGCGCTGAGCGCCTGTTCGACCTCCCCTATTCGACCTCCATCCCCTATTCGACCCCCATCATTAAAGCCGCTTTTCTCAGCCCTATCCAGCCCAAGCCGATCACTGCCGTCACCCCAGAAGCCGCATAGAAGACGATCGCGATGCTGCTGGTTGCACCGCTAGTTACCACATCGCTGTGTCCCTGATGCAGCAGCCAGCCAAACAGCAGCGGTGAGAGGAAATGCCCTAGAAAATTCATCCCCGTCGCGCTGGCGAGCACACTCGTCTGCAAATTGGCAGGCGCTAGATTTGCCAGCGCGGCGTAGTGGTTGGGCACGGCGATGCCTAAGCCAATGCCAAACAGCAAAGCCACCGGGAAAAACCAGAACAGGTCAGGCAGATGCGGCACTAGCGCAGCAGAAATCGAGAGGCAGATCAAGCCGATCGCGATCGCCCCAACGCTGCCAAACCGCTTGGCAAGCTGACTGGCGGCAACCCCAGAAGCCAAAGCCGCCCCGATCGCGTGAGATGCCAGCACCAGTCCATTGGTGAGCGTCGTCGTATGCAGCGTAGCTTTGAGGTACATCGGCAGATAGATAATGGCAGCATAGGCAGTCGCAGCCACTAGCCCAATTGAAACCAGCAGCCGCAAAACGCGAGGATCGCGGAGGACAGGTAAGAGCGGCGGCAGGACGAGGCGATCGACAGGCGCATTGGGCGCAGATCTAAGCGTCCCAGCCACCAACAGCGCCACGGGTAATCCTAAGCCATACAGATAAAACGCAATCTGCCAACCGTTTGACCCCAACAGACCCGCCAGCAAGGGATAGGCAATGTTAGCCAGGGTAAGCGCACAGGTCGCATAGGCGATCGCCTGCGATCGCACTGCCTTATGGGGGTACATCCGCGACAGGATGCCCAAACTAGCGGCAGCAACGCCCCCCGTTGCGGCTCCCAGCAAGGCGCGGGTCACCAGCAGCGGCAAAAAGCTAGTCGGTTGGCTGCCCGCTAAGCCAAACAGCGCAAACAGACAGAGTGAAACCACCAGAACTCGCACCTGCCCAATGCGATCGGCAAGAATCCCCATCAGCGGACTGCACAAGGCAACGGTTAAAAAATGGGCGCTGACGAGATATCCGGCTAGTCCTTTGTCCAAATGCAACTGCTGGACAATTTCCGGCAGCACAGGCGCAATCACCGCACCGGGCATCACGGTCAGTGAACCCGCGATCAGGATGACAAACAGACGATGGTTAGGTTGAATTCGATCGGTCAAGAAGGGAGTTGAACTGGTGTTTGAACTCATTAGGTATCTGAATTAGGTATCTGAGGCTCAAGGTCTACATATCGCTACAAAGTCTACTGTTTCTCGGTTCAAAGAATTTAAACCGTCTGCCAGATTTGAGAAAGGTCTATCTAGTTAAAGAGCGATCTGATTCAAGAGCGGTTCGATCGCTTGTTCAGCCTAGTCCAAAAAGATTGGAACTCCCGATTGTGGTTAGCGTCGAGTAGGTCAGTTGATGCTTAATCTTCAGTAAAATTTGCAACCGCTTAGTAAACTGTCACATCCATGCCAGCAGGTTCTCTGTCCTAAGCTGCCTGTTCAGCAGCCTACAGATCCC
This sequence comes from Elainellales cyanobacterium, assembly GCA_038239185.1. GTDB lineage: Bacteria > Cyanobacteriota > Cyanobacteriia > Elainellales > Elainellaceae > FACHB-886. The sequence continues at coordinate 3,461 of JBBSFA010000518.1, forward strand.
CTATGTTAAAGACTTAGCGTTAAGACTTAATCGTTGAAACTCAGCGATACACCCCTTCACTAGTAATTTTTACAGCATTCATTATGTTGCCTGTCAGCAGCGTGTTTCCTAAACAAT
>JBBSFA010000519.1:0-3576 GCA_038239185.1 Elainellales cyanobacterium
CAGCTCTTGATGCGTTCCCTGAGCCACAAGTTTGCCTTGATTGACCAGCAAAATTCGATCGGCGTTGCGAATTGTGCTGATGCGTTGGGCAATCACCAAGACGGTGCAGGACTTTTGCTGCATTAAGTAATCCAGAGATTCCTGAATTAAGGACGCTGTTTTGGCATCGACGGCGGACGTGCTGTCATCCAGAATCAAGATTTGATGGTCTTTAATTAGGGTACGCGCGATCGCAATTCGCTGTTTTTGTCCCCCCGATAGTCCAATACCCCGTTCGCCAACTACGGTGTCATAGCCTTCTGGCAGTCCGGCAATGAACTCATCGATATGCGCCAGTTTCGCAGCGTTGATGATTTGCTCCAGCGACGCATCCGAAACCGCATAGGCAATATTCTCGCGAATCGTGCCGGAAAACAGTGTGGTTTCCTGAAACACAATCCCCAGATGCGATCGCAAACTGTCTAGCTGCAACTGGCGCACATCATGTCCATCAATCCGCACCGAGCCAGCCGTGACATCGTAAAAGCGGGGAATCAGATTCATGATCGTGCTTTTCCCAGAGCCAGTCATGCCCAAAATTGCCACAAATTCACCGGGTTTCACTTCAAACGAAACGCCTTGCAGCACTTCTTGATCGGCTCCCGGATAGCGAAAATGGACATCCTCAAATGTGATCCTGCCTTTGCAGTTAGTCAAAGCTACGGCATCGGAGCGATCGCGAATCTCAACTTCTGAATCGACAATCTCATAGACGCGATTCGCTGAAGCTGTGGCTTGGGCAATCACCGCCGTCGCCAAGCCCACTTGCAGCACGGGCTGAATCAGAAACGCCAGATACGAGTTGAAGGCAACCAGTTCCCCGATCGAAAAGCGATCGGTCATCACCGCTTCGCCGCCGTAGCCAACCACCACTAGCGACACCAAGTTGCTGAGCAAAAAGATCAGCGGGAAAGTGTCGCGTAAGGCATTAATCGTCTTCAGGTTGGCGGCTTTCAGGGACGTATTCGCTTCGGTGTAGCGATCGACTTCGATCGGCTCTCGCACAAAGGCTTTGACGGCGCGAACCCCCAGCAGATTTTCTTGCAGGACAGCGTTCAAGTTGCCCAACCGTTCTTGCACTAAACCGAACAGGTAGCCGTTCTTGATGAAGAAGCGAACCAACAACAAAGCGGCGATCGGCGTACTCGTTAGCGTGATCAACGCCAGCTTCCAATTCATCACCAGTAGAATCACCGCACTTGTCACCAACGTAATCACCGCGCTCAGCAATTGCAGCAGCGTTGTGCCCACAAAGGCGCGAATCTGCTCAATATCGCTGGTGATGCGCGTCAAAAGCTGCGAAGTTGGGGCGCGATCGTGGTAGCTAAAGCTCAGCGTTTGGATTTTGCTAAAAATCATATTCCGCAGATCGTAGGCAACACCTTGAGACACGGACTCTGCCCAAAAATTTTGCCCAAAGCTAAACAGCCCTCGCCCGATCGCTACCAGCACCAGCAGCCCTGCACAAACGAAAATATTGTGTAAATCCCGCTTGCCGATGCCCTGGTCAATCCCCCAGCGAAACAACTGCGGCGTAGTTGCGTTTGCCGCCGTCAGCAGCACCAAACTGCCAAATGCGCCCAGAAACATCCAGCGATAGTGAACCAAATTTCCGAGCGTGCGCTGAAGCGATCGCAGGGGCGAACCAGACGGCTGCGGAGGTCGTGACTGATGCATGTCGTCGTAAGAGTCTCCAGTGAGAAGCCTCCGAAATTCTAACGCGGCAGGTAATATCTACAGTTAAAATGCAAGCTACGGCTCAATCAACGTGGCTAGTAAAATGCGACTGCCTCCCTCTCTCTTCTGGTATCTTTTGACCACTGCGATCGCTGAGGTGATCGCTCAAGTTCGATCGCACGTTCAAGAGCTTGGCAGTCGCCCATCGCCTATGATGAATTATAGGGACGACTCGGCAAGCAGAAAGGAAGAAGCAATGGTCAGAAAACGCACAGGTCAGCCGCTACCAGATTCACAGCCGCAAGGTTCGCAGCCGCCAGCATCGCCGCAAGAACCGACTGCGGTCACCGTTGAAACTAGCGCTGTGCCAGTAGAAGACACAGCCACAGCAAACATCGCCACAGAAGACACAGCCGCAAAGCCAGCAGAACCAATCGCCGCAGCACCCTCTCCAGCCGAACTAGCCCTCAAATCTGCGATCGCCCAACTGCAAACCACGTTAGAAACGGAACGGCAAACAGCTCAGCAGCAGCAAGCCAGCCTCCAGCAAACCATCAGCGCCCTGCAAGCCGATCTACAAACGCAGCAGCAGCAAGTGCGATCGCTGCAAGCGGAAGTGCAGCAGATGCAGCCGCTCAAGACGCAGCTAGAAGAAACCAAAACTACGCTCCTTCAGCTTTCAGAAGTTAATTCTCAGCTTCAAGCCCAATTGCAAGCCCAGTTGCAAGCCCAGTCTCAGCCGATCGCCCAGCCTGCTCAGGTGCAATCTGCTCAGCCACGCTTAACGCAATCGGCTAGACCACTTGCCATTTCTGCCCAGCCGTCCACCCTGCAAACGGTGCAAACTCCAGAACTAGGCTTAGATTCTGCCGGCGCTAGAGTGCAAGCTGCTCAAGGCATTGTGCCAATGGCGGGGCGAGATCTGCCGCGATCGCAAGGTTTAGCCAGAAGACCCAACAGCCGCCCCGTGATGCCCACTATCCTGCCGCCCATGTCTGCGGAGCAAAAGCCGATTGAAAAGGGTAAACCGCCGGAAATAGATATCGGCTGGATGGACTAAGCCCAACTTTATCCAGGATTGGGCACTTTTCGATCGCTTTGCCGTCTCAGGCAACAGCACTGATCTGGTAAGTTGGCAGGTCGATGAATAATAATTTTGGTAAAGTCAGTCTGGTAGAGTTCAAGTCAATCAAAGACAAGTTAACCCAAGATCAAGATCAAGACCGATCGGTTGAGTCGCACTGTGAGAGTGAATCCCTTATGTTTAAAAAATTGTCTACGAAATCGTCCTTGCTTCGCTTCTTCTCCGTTTTAGCGATCGCTGCCGCCTCCACAACAGGGCTAGCGGTTGCTGTTCATGCCCAAAGCGGTCTGACCCTATTCAGCGGAGTCGATCGGGATCATCAGCTCAACTACAAGCTTGACTATGACGGACGCTTGGGTGCGCGCGACAACTACCACCTCAAGGTTCCGGCTCAGAAGCTAGGGTTTGCAGTTTCCAAGATGGTGATCAGCTATCCTGCCACCTATCACGGCACGTTTGATACCCATGCGGTAGAGGTTCAAGCCGCAGGCAAGAAGATTGATTTAGATGAAGTGACCTGGGATCGAGATAATCGCGCGATCGAAATTTATCCCAAAGAGCCAATTCCGGCTAGCACTCGCTTAGAGATTGTTTTCTCCCATGTGAATAACCCGACCAGAGTAGGAACTCACTACTTCAACATCTCCGTTCAGTCTCCTGGCGATCTGCCTTTAACTCGCTACATCGGCACTTGGATTGTCAGTATCGGCGGCAATGACTAGGCGGCAATGACTAGTATTTCGCCGGACTAGCCCTTGACTGGCATCAGCTTGGCA
>JBBSFA010000520.1:0-3563 GCA_038239185.1 Elainellales cyanobacterium
AGATAGTAGGAACACCATATGTTTAACAAACTATCCATGCAGGCGCGGCTAATCTTTGCCTTCATGTTTATGGGTCTGCTGGTGCTGATTGTGGCACTGGTGGGCTTGAGCGGTAGCTCTCGTCTCAGTAAGCACATCGACACGCTGGCAAGCAACAACGTCCCCAGCATCTCCGGCTTATGGAAGATCGGGGAAGGGCAAACCCAGATCGAATCCTCGGAGCGCGGCTTGCTGGCAACGAATCTGAACGAAGACGGTAGACAGGCTGAAATCGCCCGGATGGACAATGCCTGGAAGCAGATCCAGGAAGGCTTTCAGCAATACGAAGCCACCCTCAAGTCGGAGGAAGAAAAGTCAGTCTACAAAGACTTTTTGGCAAAGTGGGACACATGGAAGCAGGCACATGAAGGATTTTTGCGGCTCAACCTAGGCTTTGAATCATTGGGCGTGCTGAATCCACTTGGCTCAACCTCAGGCAATGCTGCTCAAGCACTGGCAGCCTATCAGAAACTACAGAACCAGGCAGATGCAAACCGCCAGCCTTTCCAGGATGCTACCGAAGCGCTGCAAAAAATTCTGATCATTAACGAAGATTTGGCAGCGACCACGAAACGCATTTCGTCGAACGATGTCTCTCAGGTCGGGTTCTGGGCTTTTGTCGCAATTATTATCGGACCGGGAACAGCAATTCTGTTCGGCGTTTTCTTCAGCAATACGATCGCCAAGCCACTGGGCGAAAAAATCGCTGGCGTTGTGGACATTGCTCAAAAAATCTCGGCAGGCGACCTGACGAGCCAAATTCCGCTGTCAGAGCAAGAAGATGAAGTCGGTCAACTGCAAAATGCCTTTTACACGATGAATAAAGACCTGAACGCGCTAGTGAATCAGATTCAACAGTCCGGGAATCAGATCACCACATCGGCAGATCAGATTACGGCTTCTGGCAGGGCTTTGGAGGCGACCGTTGCCGAACAGCTCGCTTCGACCAATCAGGTAACAGCAACCGCCTATCAAATTGCCGCCACTTCTAAAGCACTCGTCAAGACGATGGAGCAGGTCGGCGGCATGGCAGAGCAAACGGCGATCGCCGCTGGCAAAGGTCAGGGAGAATTGACCCGGATGGAAACCGTGATGCGCCAGCTAGAAGAGGCGACCCGCTCCATGTTCACAAAACTGGAGGTGATGAATGAGCGGGCAAACAACATCAGCCGAGTGGTCACGACGATTACAATCGTGGCGGATCAAACAAATCTCCTTTCCTTGAATGCCGCTCTGGAAGCTGAGAAAGCTGGAAAATACGGCGCCGGCTTCTCGGTTGTGGCGCGCGAGATTCGCCGTTTAGCCGACCAAACCGCCGTGGCAACCCTAGAAATTGAAAAGATGATCAAGGAGATGCAGGCGGCGGTCTCTACGGGCGTGATGGAGATGAGCCAATTCAATCTCTCTGTGGTTCACAGTGTCGAAGATGTTGGCAAAATCAGTGACCAGGTGGCCCAGGTGATTGCTCAAGTCCAGGGACTCACACCCCAGTTTGAGCAGGTTAGCCAGAGCGTGGAAGAACAATCGCAGGGCGCACAGCAAATTAGTGAAGCGATGGAGCAACTGAGTCAGGCATCGCAGCAAACCGCAGATTCATTGCAGGAAACCAACCAATCGCTCAGAGATTTGGACGGAGCCGCCCACGGGCTGCGAAGGGAGATCTCCCGCTTCAAAGTCACAATACAGTAATGGGGACGACTATGGAAAACTCGCTCAATTCGTCGATGAAAGAAGTGACGCTCGTTGAAGTTCCCACCCTGGATGACTGCTGGAATCGGATTGGGGTGATGGGCGATCGCACTTGTGGTGAACTCAAGCGTGTCATCCACTGCCGCAACTGTGAGGTCTATTCTGCCGCCGGACGAAGTTTGCTAGAGCGCACTGCTCCGCCTGACTATCTCCAAGAATGGACAGACGTGCTGGCAGACAATACCAGCCTCAATACGGGCATTGGGGAAGGAACGCTCGTCCGCGCCACCGATACGATTTCGGTGATTATCTTTCGGTTGGGCAACGAACGGTTGGCGTTGCCCGTCAGCATTTTGCAGGAAGTGACGCCGCCCTGTAATCTACACACTGTTCCCCATCGCAGTGATGCCCTGTTCTTAGGCATCCTCAACATCCGGGGCGAAATGTTGCTGTGTACGTCGCTCAGTCACCTGCTAGGCTTGGAGCCGATCGCTGAACCTGAATCCACCCGCCTTACCAGCACTCGCCGTCTGATTGTGGCAGGACGCAGCCAGAATAAATGGGTGTTTCCAGTCGATGAGATTCACGGCATCTATCGGTTTCACCTGGACGAGTTCAAAGAAGCTCCGGTGGTAATTTCCAGAGCAGCGGAAACGTACACCAAAGGCGTGTTTGCCTGGCAAGACAAAAAGGTGAATTTTCTCGATTGTGAACTGCTGTTTTATACCCTCAACCGCAAGATTTTTTAACGATGGATGACTCAATGCTGGAGCTGTTTCGTCAGGAAGTGGAAACCCAGGTTTCCCTGTTGAATCAGGGACTCTTAAACCTGGAATCTCACCCAGAATCAGCGGCGATCGAAACGCTGATGCGATCGGCGCATTCCATTAAAGGTGCGGCTCGCATTGCCTCACTAGACAGTGTTGTCAAGCTGGCACACAGTCTGGAAGATTGCTTTGTTGCGATCCAAAGCCAGCGGGTGACGGCAGGAGCAGACCAGATTGACACGCTGCTGCGCAGTATCGACTGGTTACAGTCCTTAAGTCGGGTGCAGGAGGCAAATTTGCTCTCCTGGTTAGAGAGCCAGACTGCTGAGATAGTGGCGATTCAAAGTGCAATTGCCGCCCTGATGCCAGCCGATTTCGAGCAACGCCGCGCCACGTCCCTCACAACTGTGGAACCCTCATCGTTGAATCAAGAATTACAGCAAGAAGAACAAACGCTAGAAACCACTATGAACGCTGTCATCGTGCCGATCGATCGCGTCGTGCGGGTGAGTGCCGAAAACCTGAACCGGATTATGGGACTGGCCGGTGAATCGCTGGTGGAGGCAACCTGGCTCCAGCCCTTTGCTGATTCCTTTAACGCCTTGAGAGCGCGTCAAAAGGAACTCGCTCAACTGCTCGACGGGGTTCACACGGCAATGGCAGAAAGTGATGGCAATGCTGAGGGACAGCAACTGCTCGATCAGGCGCGCCGCAAGGCCCAAGAAGGTCGGGAACTTCTGAGCGATCGCTTGAGCGAGCTGGAGCTTTACGCCCGTCGCACCACGAACCTGAGCGATCGTCTCTACCAGGAAGTCATTACCTCCCATATGCGCCCATTTACCGACGGTGTAGAAGGCTTTCCCCGCATGGTGCGAGATTTGGCGCGGCAGTTAAACAAACAAGTCAATCTCGACTTTGTGGGCAAGGGCACGCCCGTCGATGGAGAATTTCTCAAGAAACTCGAAGCGCCGCTGACTCACATTCTCCGCAACGCCGTCGATCATGGCATTGAATTGCCTGCGGATCGGGTGGCGGCTGGAAAAACTCCAGGGGGTACAGTCCGGCTGG
>JBBSFA010000521.1:0-3558 GCA_038239185.1 Elainellales cyanobacterium
GAAGATGAAAAGGTCTGGGTTGCTATTATTGATTGGAGCCAGGTTAGACGAGTTGATCAACTAGTGGCGCAAGGTCAAAATTGAGCGCATCAAAAGAAATTCCCCTCAAACACCAGTTCCCTGGATTCTCGAAGAATCCGGGGAACTCTGCCTAACGAGTTTCTGATAAAACTCCGACTTGTACCTGCCGCTGAAAGGGTTCCGAAGCAGAATCGCTGACTCTAACCGGAAAAGTTGGCACAGTGACGGTTTGATCATCCAGGCATTGCCCAGTCGCTAAGTCAAAGTTTTGCTTGTAGATCGGTGAAGCAACCTTGGCAACGCCGTTGCGATCGCCCACAACTCCCCGCGACAGCACATAGGCTTTGCTAAACGGATCATAGTTGCCGATCGCATAAAGCTGATCGCCGTCGCCTACCCGAAAGATTGCCACCTGCTGATCATTGATCAGCGCGCAAACGCCTGTGTTGGGCAGAATGCGATCGAGCGGGCAAACTGTAATCCACCGTGTCGCGGTTTGCTGGTTGGAAAGAGATTGAACCATCAGATTTAGAGGAATAAGGGACGGGAGAGGCTGTGTGTTCAAAGAGGTTGTGCTGGGATTTGCCTTAGGGTTGCCCGTGACCGATCGCCACCGCTTCGCGCTCCTGCTCTAGTGCTGGACGCAACTGTCCACGTTCTTCGACCTTGAGCAAATTTGGATCGGGCTGGTCGGTATTGACGAAGTGAGAGAAGCGCTGGAGCTTTTGTGGATCAGCGATCGTGGCTTTCCACTCGCAGGCATAAGTCGCCACCTGATAAGTCATTTCGGCTTCGAGCTGTTCGCAGATGCCTAGTGAGTCCTCAATTACAACCTGCTTCAGATACTCGATTCCGCCTTCCAGCTTGTTGAGCCAGGTTGCGGTTCGCTCTAGACGGTTGGCGGTGCGGACATAGAACATCAGAACGCGATCGCAGTAGCGAATCAACGTTTCTTTATCAATGTCAGCAGCTAGCAAAACGGCGTGCTGGGGCTTCATGCCGCCATTGCCGCAGACATAGAGATTCCAACCGTTCTCGGTGGCAATCACGCCAATATCTTTGCCCTGTGCCTCCGCGCATTCGCGAGTGCAGCCCGAAACCGCCGCCTTAATCTTGTGGGGTGCACGTAATCCGCGATAGCGCAGCTCTAGCTCGATCGCCAGTCCCACCGAGTCCTGAACGCCAAACCGACACCAGGTGCTACCCACACAGGATTTGACCGTTCGTAATGCCTTGCCGTAGGCGTGACCTGATTCAAAGCCTGCCTCAACTAGGCGCTGCCAAACGTGCGGCAGTTGGTCAACCCGTGCGCCCAGCAGATCGATCCGCTGCCCGCCCGTGATTTTGGCATAGAGTCCGAAGTCTTTGGCAATCTGCCCGATCGCAATCAGCCCATCGGGGGTAATTTCGCCGCCCGGAATCCGAGGAATCACCGAATAGGTGCCATCGCGCTGGATGTTCGCCAGAAACGCATCGTTAGTGTCTTGCAAGCCAGCGTGGGGCGCGTTCAGGATGTAATCGTTCCAGGTCGAAGCCAGGATCGAGGCTACAGCGGGCTTGCAGATTTCGCAGCCGCGACCCGTGCCGTGTTGGGCGATGAGTTCCTCGAAGGTTTGGATGCCCTGCGTCTGCACTAAGTGGAACAGCTCTTGGCGCGAGTAGGAAAAGTGTTCGCATAGGTGGTTTTTGACTTCTAATCCGGCTTTTTTCATCTCAGACTTGAGGATGTCTGTCACAAGCGGTACACAGCCGCCGCAGCCCGTCCCCGCTTTGGTACATTGCTTGACGCTGCCCAGATCGGTGAGGCTGTTTTCCTGAATCGCTTTGCAGAGGTCGCCCTTGGTAACGTTGTTGCAAGAGCAGATCTGCGCCGCGTCGGGAAATCCCTCTACGCCCATCATTGCTGTTGCGCCCTCGCGGCGCGGCATCAGCAGGTCTTCGGGATGGGGAGGCAGCGGGATGGCGTTTTGCGCCAGTTGCAGCAGATTCCCATACGCACTGGCATCACCAATCAGAATTCCACCCAGCAGCAGTTTGTTCGCCCCGTCGATCACGAGCTTCTTGTAGGTTCCCTGAACCGCATCAACGATCGCAATCTCTTTCGCGCCCGCCGTTTTACCAAAAGCATCGCCAAAGCTAGCCACATCTACGCCCAGCAGCTTCAGCTTGGTAGACATATCGGCTCCCGTGAAGGTGCTGCTGCCATCACAGATCTGATCAGCCGCTACGCTTGCCATCGTATAGCCCGGAGCCACCAGCCCATAGATTCGGTTCTGGTAAAGCGCACATTCCCCGATCGCATACACCGCCGGATCAGAGGTTTGGCAAGCCTCGTTGATGATGATGCCGCCTCGATCGCCGATCGCCAGACCCGCCGCTTTTGCCAGATCGTCGCGGGGACGAATTCCTGCCGAGAAGACAATCATGTGCGTTTGCAGCTCTGTGCCGTCGGCAAACAGCATTTTATGAACTGCGCCCGTCTCGTCAGCCACAATCTCGGTCGTAGACTTACTGGTGTGGACAGCCACGCCCAACTCTTCGATCTTTGCCTTGAGCACTGCGCCGCCTGCATCGTCAATCTGCACGGGCATCAAACGCGGTGCAAACTCCACCACATGCGTTTGCAGCCCCATACTCTTGAGCGCGTTCGCACATTCCAGCCCCAGCAAGCCGCCGCCTACTACCACGCCCACCTTGCAGCGCTTGGCATAGGCAGACATTGCCTCCAAATCTTCGATCGTCCGGTAGACAAAAGTGCCTGCTGCCTCATTGCCTTTGATCGGCGGCACAAAAGGATAGGAGCCAGTTGCTAGCACAAGTTTGTCGTAGGGCAGCGTTACCCCATTCGCAGAAGTGACAGTTTTGTTGGCGCGATCGATGCTGACTACCTTGTCGCCAATGTAAATTCGCACGTTGTGGTCTTGATAGAAACCGGGTTCCACCAAAGACAAATCGCCTGCGGTTTTCCCAGTGAAAAAGCCGCTGAGATTGACGCGATCGTAGGCAACGCGGGGTTCTTCGCAAAATGTGATGAGATTCCAATCTGGGGAAGCTTTGGCGATCAGGCGCTCCAAGAACTTGTGCCCTACCATCCCGTTGCCTATCACAATCAAATTTCTTTGAGTCAAATCAGATTTTGGCATTGTTTAAATTCTCTTTTTGGATAGAGTTGAGGGCTGTCACAAGTTGAAGGTAACTCTCGGATCGCGCTGCAAATTGACTGTTGGGAGTTTGCAGGCTCGCAGGCAGCCCTCGCTGTCTAGCGCATCTTATACCTGACCTACTTTAGTTCCCGTTTAGCGTTCCCATTTAGCCTGTGAAGACATGATGAAAGAATTTATCAGGTTAAATTGTAGATTTTGATACAAAAGCTTGCCAAGTGATATCGATCGTGAATGATCTCAATGCGGTTTCTGCATAATGGGAGATCTCCCGCAGGGTGAAGTTGATCTCAGGAATCCGCGGGCACCTTTCTGCGGACTAGAGGAGCAAGCCAGACATCCCCGTTTCCCCGCAGTATTATTTAGCTGAACCAGC
>JBBSFA010000522.1:0-3558 GCA_038239185.1 Elainellales cyanobacterium
CAACACGCCGCCCGTATAGCCCAGCCCAATAAACAAGAACATCAGGGGCGCAATCTGGCGGTGCTGCATCCGGTTTTTAACCGCCTCATCCTGGTCAGCAACCTGCCGCGATCGCCATCCCGTTAAGCCAACCACGCTGCCCATCACCAACACCACAATCGCCATCATCAACGGATGTCCCCAGTGGACGATCGGCTCCGGCAAATTCATGCTGCGAAACCAAACGGCGATCGGCTCTAACACCTGACTCAGCCGAGATCCTACCTGACTAATCTGAAAGACCATCCTGCTCTCCTTCATGCGATGAAAACCTAGTGCGACCTAAATTGTATGCGAACTTCTGAGCTGCTTTTGACTTGGCTGTTTTTGACTTATGCGCTTCGCCTTCTGCCCTCAAAATGGCAAGATCAGAGAGCCATAAAAAGATGCGACACCATGACCACAATTTGGGAGATAGATTTCTATTCGCGCCCGGTGCTGGATGACAGCCAGAAAAAGCTTTGGGAAGTGCTGATTTGCGAGAGTCCCTTGGATGTCAAGGCAGAGCCAGAAGCGCTGTTCCGCTACTCCCAGTTCTTTTCTAATACAGAAGTGAATTCTGTTTCGTTGCGATCGGCAGTCGAGGCAGCGATCGCCATTGCCCCAAAACCGCCCGACAAAGTTCGCTTCTTCCGGCGACAGATGAACAACATGATCACCAAAGGCTGCGAAGAAGCCGGAATTCCGGCTTACCCCAGCCGCCGCACCCTGGCGCTCAACCAGTGGATCGAGCAGCGGATGCAGGATTACTACCCCACGCTGCCCAACTATCAAGAGAGCAGCAATCCCTCGGTCGTGCTGCCGTCTTCGCCCGCGCAGCCCTTGCCCGATGCCCTGATTGGCGAAAAATGGCGGTTTGTCACCTTAACTGCCAGCGACTTTGCCGAGATGCCCGAGTGGGACATTGGCTTTAGCGAAGCCTTTCCGCCGACGATGTTTGGCGCGAGTCCCACTACGCCCATCCCCGGCGTGATTATCTATTCCTCACGGGCTTTGCCGCTGGCAGGCTGGATGTCTGGACTGGAGCTAGCCACGCTTAAGTATCAGCCCGCTCAGGCGCAGCTCGTGTTGGAAACCGGAGCCAATGATGCCTGGATTTTGGCAAGCCTGACCACAGAGTCGCTGCGATCGGAGGCAGAAAGCTTTGAAACTACGAAGCAGCAAGCCAATCAGATCCACTTTGTGGCGGTGCAAGCCCAGCCAAATTCTGAAACTTTTGCTGGATTTTGGCTGATGCAGGAATTAAATCTAGCCTAATGTCCCCCTATCCCGGAAGATAGAGAGGAAGCAAGAGGCGATCGGCTGTTGATAGGTCAAATTTCAAGCTTTTGCTTAGCAAGAGTGATTTATCCGTTCTGACTAACCAGAGGCTTGAGTGCTATCAAATCTAGGGTCTTTCTCAATTCAAACCCATCTTAGGCAATTCTCCAGAAGCGAGGATTCGCCATCGCTCCCATCTGCCTGTCAGGCGCTTTTTTGCAGCGCCCTGCCCCCATTTGTCCAGCATTTGAACAAGCCCCTATGAGTTTTAACAACTCGCAGCCCCTAGCCGAACAGTTGCTAGAGCTGGCCTTGCGATCGGGCGCAGAAGCGGCAGAGGTCTTTCAATCTGGCTCCATGTCGCGCCCCGTTTTTTTTGAAGCAAATCGACTCAAACAGCTCGAAAGCTCCCAGGCTGAAGGCGTGGCTTTGCGCCTCTGGCAGCAGGGTCGCCCTGGCTTAGCCGTGGCTTATGGCGCAGTGGAGCCGCAGGCATTGGTCGATCGCGCCCTTGCCATCAGCCAGCTCAACGAGTCGGAGCCGATCGAACTGGTTGCGACGGCTCGAACCCAATACCCTGACGTAGGTGTGACAGTAGAAGTGAGTCAGCTCGTCGAGTGGGGCAGAGAAGCGATCGCCTTAGTGCGCGAGGCTTATCCAGATGTGCTCTGCGCCGCTGAGTGGGAGTGCGATGTGGAAACCACTCGATTAGTCAACACCAGAGGGCTGGACTGTGGCTACACCGACACGACACTGAGCTGCTATCTGTCGGCAGAATGGGTGCGCGGCGAAGATTTCTTGAACGTTTCCGATGGGCAAATCCAGCGCGATCGCCTCAATCCGCAGGCCTTAGCGCAAGAGGTCTTGCAGCGGTTGGCTTGGGCACAGCAAAACGTCGCGCCGCCCACGGGACGAGTGCCCGTGCTGTTTACCGCCAAAGCCGCCGATATGCTCTGGGATACCGTGCAGGCTGCCCTCAGCGGCAAGCAGGTGATTGAGCGAGCTTCGCCCTGGAGCGATCGCTTGGGTGAACCTGTCACTTCCCGAATTTTGACGATCTCGCAGCAGCCGGATACAGGCCCTTTTAGCTGTCCGTTTGACGACGAGGGCACGCCGACGCAGCCGATTACGTTTATTAAAGACGGTGTGTTGCAGTTGTTCTACACCGATCGCACGGTCGGGCGGGCGTTGGGCAGCGGCACTACAGGCAATGGCTTCCGTCCGGGCTTAGGCAGCTATCCCACGCCGGGGCTGTTCAATCTGCTGATTCAGTCTGGGTTTAGACCGCTTTCAGAACTGATTGGCAGTCTCGATCATGGCATCATCATCGATCAAATGCTGGGCGGCGGCGCGGGCATTTCTGGCGATTTTTCAATCAATGTGGATCTGGGCTATCGAGTCGAGCGAGGCGAAATTGTCGGTCGGGTGAAAGACACTATGGTGGCAGGAAACGTCTATACGGCGCTCAAACACTTGGTGGAGTTGGGTAATGATGCCGACTGGAATGGCTCTTGCTACACGCCTTCGATGATTGTGGAAGGTCTTTCGACCACCGGACGCAGCGAAGCGTAGGTAGGCTGGCTTACAGATAAAGTTAAGAGCTGAAAACTAAGAGTTGAATCTGTGATTGACACAAGCGAATCTGTGCCGTTTACTTAAGCTTGAAACTCTTTCTCTGTTGAGGACAAAATTATGGGTGATCTCGTTCTGTTTGTGGTGGTGGTCATTGTTACGGCGATCAGCCTGCTGATCATTTCTAAAATTCCGTTTCTGGGAGTCGAGATCGATAGCGCTGGTAAAGCTTTGATTTCTGGTTTGGTGTTTGGTTTGTTAACTGCCTTTGTCAAGCCGATTCTGGCGTTTCTGGCGGCTCCGATCACTTTCCTCACGTTCGGTTTATTTGCCTTCATTATCAACGTGATCATCTTTGGGCTAGCGGCAAAATTGGTCGAAGGATTTAGGTTACGCAACGGTTGGATCAGCGCAATTTTAGGCGCGATCGCCCTCGGTCTGATTAACAGCATCTTGTTTCAAATCTTAGACTCGATCGGGCTAATTCCGGCAGTTAGATAGACTGCATCGAATCTGTTGAGAATTAAGAGCTTTAAGTAATATAAAGAGACGTAGAACCTACTTCTCTTTTTTTGTGCTTTACGAGAGGTAGAGCGCGGGAGCATAATCTTTGCGATGACTTCTAATTCCACTTCTTCCGCTGCCGATCTTGCTATCTGCGTCCAGACCTTGGGATTGCCCCAGATC
>JBBSFA010000523.1:0-3557 GCA_038239185.1 Elainellales cyanobacterium
CAGTGATGAAGTTTAGGCGGCGATGAAGCTCAGAGGGTCAAAGCTTTGAACGAGTCTTCAAGATTGCCAAGTGTTTCTGCTCCATAGTGCCCAAATTTACAGAAGCGGTAACTTAACATAAGCAAGCCATCACTCGCATCGGAAAGAACAGACCACTAGAATGGGGTCATTGCTTCTCATGCCATCATGCCTTCGTTGTATCCAGACCCTTTACCATTTCAGCCTTCACCTCCAGAAGGAGAGCCTGCCGATGGATCTGCGCCGCTGCCTTTTCTGATTCGGACAGTGCGTAAAACTGATCTAGCAGGACTTTCCGAAATTTTGGCAAGTAGTTTTCATAGCCAGGATGGGACTTGGGGCTGGCTCTATCCGCTGCTGCGAACCGGTATCTATGAAGATTTGAGAACTCGAATTCAGACCAAAAACAAGCACTATGCCTGCCTAGTTGCCGCCCACCGGGTTTCTAGCAGCGAGGCAGAGCAGGCAGCTAAAACCCAGCGATCGGTTCAGCTTCATGCCCTGCATCCGGCTTGGATGCCCTCGGTTTATACAACGGCGGGGGACGATCGTCCGCTGGGCACGATAGAGATTACGGTGAAAACGCCGCCGCCCTGGCAGTCGCCGCATACTCGCTATGTCTATCTGGCTAACTTGGCGGTGCATGAAGAGGCTCGCCGTCAGGGAGTGGCTCAGCAGTTGCTCAGCACTAGCGAACGGGTCGCGCTAGATTGGGGCTTCCAGGATGTGTATCTGCATGTTTTGGAAAATAATCACACGGCGCGGCGGCTGTACTTTAGGGCGGGCTATCAGCTCATGCGAACTGAGCTGAACCTCGCGGCGTGGTTGATTGGGCGACCCCGGCAGCTTTTTCTGCACAAGCGCCTTTCTCAAGAGGGTTCTAAGCTATAGGCAGCGATCCATCCAGAGGAGAAAGTTCAATGTATCTAGTCACAGGCGCAACGGGCGGATTAGGACGGCGAATTGTCCGATCGCTGCGAGAGCGAAACTTACCCGTTCGGGCATTTGTGCGGCTGGCTTCTCGCTACGGCGAACTAGAGCAGCGCGGCGCAGAGATTTTTATTGGCGACTTGCGGCAAGAGCGAGATATCCAAAAAGCCTGCCAGGGGGTTCAGGTTGTGATTAGCACTCACGGCTCGAATGCGTCGAGTCAGGATGGGGTGCAGGCAGTGGACTATCGATCGAATGTTGATCTGATCGACGCAGCAAAGACAGCGGGGGCGCAGCACTTTACGTTTACGTCGGTGCTGGGAGTCGATCGCGGCTACGAAGATGCTCCGGTGTTCAAGGCAAAGTGGGCGGTGGAACGCTATCTGCAAGCCAGCGGCTTGGGCTACACGATTCTGCGACCGTCTGGATTTTCCTCGACCTTGCTGCCGCTAGCGGAGCGATTTAAGCAGACGGGAATTTACTTATTGGTAGGTGATCCGCAGTGTCGGACTTCGATCGTCAGCACCGATGATTTGGCGCGGATTGCCGCTGAGTCTGCGACGACTGAGGGGGCGAAGAATCAGATTTTGGCGATCGGCGGCCCTGATATTTTGCAGCGATCAGATATTCCGCAGATCTTGGGGCGGATTTTTGACCGAGAGCCGATCGTGCTGAATCCGCCGCTGTTTATGCTGGATGCGATTCGGGCAGGGTTGGGATTGGTGAATCCAGAGGCGCAGCGATCGCTGGGCACGTTGCGAACGCTGTTGGCAAATGAGTTTTTCTGTACGCCTGCCGAAGTCGAACGGCTGGAACTGCTGTTTAACTTTAAGCTGGAGTCGCTGGAAAGCTACATCCGCCGTCATCTTGGGGTTTAGTTGCTGGTGCTAAACACCTGTCTCAAGATGGCTTCAGTCTCTGGTGTAATCACGCGCTCCTCGTTTTCAATCAAGGAGACTAAGCCCTGACTCATTCCGGTCAGCGTTGCCAGTTTGCGTTGGCTCCATTTTTTTTCCATCCGCAAGGCTTTGACCTGAGTGCCTGTCAACGTTAACTCAGAGAAGGGATCAGCCGAGGGAACAGGTGGCTTATCGGATTCTGTCGCTGCCTCCTGAATCAGCTTGTCTTCTGGCGTAATCCAGAGCTGAGCTGCTAGAAGCTGATCAAAAAAGCCTCTAGGACGCTGAAGATTCTCTCGTCCAAATCCGGGTGGCTGAATTTCTAGGGGGTAGGTTTCTGGCTCGAACTGGAGCTTCCAGCCGCGATCGTGCAAGGTCAACAAATCTTCGTCCCAGGTATTCGCTAGCTTTTTGCGAAGCTCACTGTGGCGCTTGGCTTGTTCCACTTTTTCGCAGCCATACGCCACTTCCATCAATGCCTGAACTGGCAAGGGTGTTTGGCGACCGAACTGGGTTTTAAACAGCAGCCACACCATCAGCCGCGCCGCGCCCTCGCGATGCTGCCAAACGCTCATCACTGTTTCTAGCATCGCCTGCGGCAAAATTCCCGACTGGCAGTAGGCATTCTTCGCCTTGTGTCCTTCTTCATTGAGGAAATATCGCGCCCACAGTCCTGCTTTGATGATGAAGGTAATCCCGACTAGTTCTTTAGTGCCCAGCAGATTTTGCTGATAGTGGTAGCGCGTTCCCATCAGATGCCAGAGCCGACCTTCTTCTAGCGTGAAGCCTTTGACTTTGCCCTGTCTGGGATAAGAGATGAAGGTGGTAATTTTGCAGGGCTGTTTGACTAGCTCCTCGATTAACGCCAGTTTTTCTTGCCGATTTTTGTCGGTGCGCTTCTTCAGACCTAAGCAAGCTTCTATTTGGCGATCGTCGATTACAAATTCCTGCTCCCAGGGCTTCTCAAACTGAGTCGCATAGGCAGCATAGATTAAGTGCATACAGGCAGCGCGGATATCAAACGCATCTACGACCGCCAACGCTGCGGCTCCGGCTAACGGCACTGGAAACTCGTCTTCCAAATCTTCTGTCACCCAGAAATGAACGGCTCCCTGCCCGTTGCCAATTTCTCTGGCGTAGCGGAGTTTGCCTTCTGAGTCGCTGCTCCAGGGTAACTGTCCGCGCTGGGTTAAGATGCTGCTAGCTTCCCAAATGGGCAATGCCGATGCCATGCGGGTAGAAGCCCGATCGCCAAACAGATCAGGGTGAGTGAAGGAAGGCGCAAGCCGTCGCTGCGGGGAGGGGGGGTATAGACTGACCTGAGCCATGCGATCGTTCCTTCTGCGGTGTCACCCAGTTATAGCGTAGTTGTGGATTTTTGATCCGGGATTTAACGCTGTATCTGGAGGAGCTAGGAGAGAAGGGTCGATCGCACGTTAGCTATTGAGCCGCAGATGCCTGCTTGTAGGCTACCCAGCCGCCGTGACCCGAAATATCTTCCCAGCCATGTTGCTCCACTAATTCCTGCGGATAAAGCATAGCGGTGGCGATTGCGCCATCTTCTAAAATCACATCAGCAGGATACATATGAGGCGGTTCGGTTGAAACCAAATAATCGTACTGTTCGGGAGTGAGGGCATAGAGTTCGCCGGGGATGGAAATCCCACCTGTTTCGACCTGATAAATTGCCGGATGCCAACCGTTTTGCGC
>JBBSFA010000524.1:0-3553 GCA_038239185.1 Elainellales cyanobacterium
AGATTCCAGGGCGAGTGGGGATTGAGCATCGTCCGGTCATTGCAGATGCCAAGACTGAGGTGGGACATTGGGAAAGTGACACGATGATTGGTGGAAATCATAGTGGAGTGATTGTGACTCATGTGGATAAAGCCTCAAAGTTTTTAGTGGCAGGGTTGGGTGAAAACAAGACATCTGAGGAAATCAATCAAGTCACACTTTCGTTATTTGCTCAGGTTTCACAAGAGAAACGCCATACGATGACATTCGATAATGGCAAAGAGTTTAGTGGACATGCAGAGTTGAGTCAAAAGCTGGGTTTATCTTGTTATTTCGCCAATCCTTATCATTCTTGGGAGCGAGGACTGAATGAACATACAAACGGGTTACTCAGACAGTTCTTCCCCAAGAAAACGGACTTCAAAAAAGTAGAACCAGAGAGGTTGACAAAAGCAGTCACGCTAATCAACGAGCGACCGAGAAAATCGCTTGATTACAAAACGCCTTATGAGGTATTCTATGCCAATAAATCAGGCACTGATGCACTTCAGATTTGAATTGGCGTCATCATCCAGGATTTCGTCCAGGTCATCATCCAGGTCATCCTCTTCGTCCTCTTCCTGCTGCTGAAACGAATTGCGCCGCTCCAGGCTAGCCCGATTAAACTCCACCAAATCCCGCACTCCCTGCTCCGGCTCCAGCGACACCGTGTCATAAATCAGGCTCAGCACGATCGCCATTACCTCTGGCTCGTACTTGAGTGCATCCGGCTTGCCAAACAGCTTGGGAAAGATCTTGTTGTTCCAATCGTTCCAGTTAAACTGCTTCCCCGACTTCTTCACCTGCGCCGCCAGATCCAGCCCCAACTTTTCGCGGGCAGCATGACCCACCTTAGTCGAAACCCGCTTATCGCGCAGTTGCAGCTTCACCTTGTATTTGCTGGCAGCAAACTGCTGAATCAGCTTGAGCAACGCCTGCGCCTGGTCTTGCGCTGTATTAGCCTGCGGTTGAGCAGATTTAGCAGCAGTGCGATCGCCCAGCGACTTGCCAGCCGATTTGATGCCATTGCCCGTGCGGGTGGTACGAGTTTGAGATTTTGAGATTGCCATCAGAGAATTCTCCAATCGGTACGTCATCTCTCAAAGCCACATTAGTGGCTCCTTTCACGCTCTGGCGTGTCTAGTAATCTTTTCGATTCCAATTCCAATCCATCCTCAAAATCCAACTTTTGCAAGAGGACGATCGCAGCGACAGCGCATAAGACGGAAAAAGAGTTCGGCTGTTTTTCAAACCTGCAATCCTCATGAACCTCTTATCAGATTGGACAGCGCTAGCCCAACAGGGAATTCCACTCGTTGCGATCGATTCTCATCCGACTGACAAACCCCACCTGTTACAGCAGTTTCATCAATGGGGAGAAGCACAAAGTCTACCCGTCTATTTCTGGAATCCAGGCTATGCAACCCTACAGCAGGTGATTACGCAGGACGATCGCGCTGTCTTGCAACCGCTCGACTCCATGCAGCCCACAGCCGACGTAATTCAAACGCTTTTAGAAACTGGGCGATCGGGAATCTACTTGCTGGAAGGGGTGCTAGAATCCGATGCCACAGGGCAACTCAGTCCGCATCGTCTTTATCAGTTGATCAACGCCCACCATCACTTGCGCTGGAGTACCGATCGCCAGTATTGGATACTGTTAGAAGAACAAATTCAGTTACCGCTAAAGTTACAGCCCTTTATCCCAGTTCTGACTCATCCTTTACCCGACTTAGAACAAATTCAAGCGATCGCTTTCGAGTGTTGCGATCGTCATCTCTCCTCTAATATATCCTCTCAAGCTGAACTGATTCGCGCCTGCCAGGGCTTACCGATCGGGGAACTTCAGCTTGTGCTAGAGCGATCGCTTCCCTTTGCCGAGTCGATCGAAGCGCTAGTAGCCCAGGTCTTGCAGTACAAAAAATCCAAACTGCGAGGACGCGGATTGGAGCTAATCTCAGAACCCGATGTCCCAAAAGCAGCAGGCATGGAGCAACTCAGCGATCGCCTAGAGCGGATCAGCGCATTGCTAGAACCCGAAGCCACTCAGTATGGATTATCTTTTCCCAAAGGCATGATCCTTTGGGGCGCACCCGGAACCGGCAAGAGTTTGGCAGCTAAACTCGCCGCACAAAAGCTAGGAGTCCCGCTACTCGCTGCCGACTGGGGCGCACTACCGGGCACTACGGCTTACGAGTCTGAGCAGAATTTACGCTTCCTGCTGCAAACCGCCGAGTCAATGGCTCCCATCTGCCTCTACTTCGACGACTTCGACAAAGGCTTCGCAGGTTGGAATTCCGATGACGACGGCGCAGTTATCCAGAGACAGGCTGGCAAGTTCCTCACCTGGATGCAGGAACATCAGAGCGCAGTTTTTGTCATGGCAACGGTCAACCGTTTGGGGACTTTACCCGTCGAATTGCAGCGCCGAGTAGAGGACATTTTCTTCGTCGATTTGCCCCACGACGGTGCCCGATACGAGGTGTTCAATCTCCACCTAGTACAAGAAGGCAGAAGTTAAGCTACCCTTATTTTATGTCCTTCAATGAGCCAAGAACCTTGCCTGAAACTGCCCCACAACCGCTTCAGTTAGACGAGAGTGAACGACAGCAACTGCAACAACTCGTCAATCGCCACAGTACGCCCCAGCAAATTGCCTTGAGAGCGTCCATCATCTTATTGGCAGATCAAGGACGCAACCATCGACTGCTGCTGTGCCATGAATGACGCAGGAATTTGAAGGAGGAATAGATCTTAGAATACCGTATGATTTCAGCTCAGCAAGCATAATCTGACACTTGCTGTTTACGATCGTCACCTCCACAACGCTACACTATGCCCGCCGCGAATCTCCGTTCTCAGCTTGGCGCGATCGCCCGGATTTCTCACAAATCCAGCCATGCAGGGGATGTAACCCAGTATTCGTCGGACTTCTGACCAGTCGAGTGAAATGACAGACTGTTTCTTCAGGAAAATCGCCAGAAGCTTTACAGGACATGCTTTACAGCCCAGTAGTGAAAACGGTTGTGAGAAATCCGGGGTTAGGTGGCAGGGTCATTGATTTTTGCCAGCGCCTTTTTCGCTTCATCTTGAACCCAGCCATTGTTATCCTCCAATGCTTTGTTCAGTGCGGGAATAGCAGCTTTGGCTCTTGGACCTATTCCCCCTAGAGCTTTGGCTGCGTTTTCTCGGGTCACTCGATTTCCAGATTCTAATGCATCGATCAGCACGGGAACTGCGGCCGAACCCATTGCGGTGAACATCTGTACAGCAATCTCCCCAGGTTTTTCCGCTCTGCTCAGTTGTCCAGTAAGACTTGCAATCGCATCGGCTAAGACAGGATCGGACGCCCAATTGCGGTCGATGTTTCCGAGTGCTTGGACTGCGGCAGACTTGATACCTGAATTTGAATCTGCCAATGCCAGAGCAATTGTCGGCACAGCCACTGAAGCCTCAGAACCAAGGTTCCCTAGTACTTGCAAGGCAGCTTTCGTAGAGGACTCCAGCCTCGCCAGCTTCTCTAAATCAGTTAAAG
>JBBSFA010000525.1:0-3550 GCA_038239185.1 Elainellales cyanobacterium
CCCCGCTCCAGTGTTTGCCCAAGCGCCGCCGGAACTGCCAGAACAGATCCAGGGGTTCTGCCGCAGTCTCGGCTTTTCCTGGAAGCAAGCTCAGCAGGCAATCAAGTCTTTGCCGCCTAATTACCAGAGCGATACGGTTGCCCTCCAGCATTTGCTAGAGCGGGGCAAACAGATCGGAATTTTTCCGCCCATGCTCGACTTAAAAACGATTTTGCCTTTCTGGCAGGTCTTTGAAAGTAATATGCAGGCGCTTTATCCCTATAAGGCTACGCCTTACCCCTCAACACTGCAAACTCTATTTTTGCAAGCCAGGGATGCAGAAAATAAAAGCCTGCTGGTGGCTCGATCGATCCGGGTCACCGATCGCCAAACCGAAGAGCAGTGGAAACAGTTGGTAGGTGCGTTGCAGCATACCGTTGTTCCAGGCGATCACTACAGCATGATCGGCGCTGGCTTTGTCAACGCGATCGCTAAATCGATGCTGGAGTTTTTGTCAACGCTCTATTCACTTCCGGTTTAATCAGGTTGCTCTGCTGTATCCCTTTCCGTCTGAATCTGTTTCCTGTTTGATTATCGTTTCTCTATCTTTTCGATATGAGTGGTACTATGCTTGACTCCTGGACTCAAAATTTGCTTTTTCCACAGCCCAGTCAGCCTGCCGCTCCGCTGCTCGTGGTGCAACATCTAGCGCATCACATTGGCGAGGGAACCCTCAAAAAGCAAATTCTGGTTGACATCAATCTCACGATCTATCCCGGCGAAATTGTGATTCTAACAGGGGCATCTGGCTCTGGAAAAACTACGCTGCTGAGCTTAATTGGAGCATTGCGATCGGCTCAAGCTGGAAGTCTTAGCGTTTTTGGGCAAGAACTCAAGGGTGCCTCTATCACAGCTCGCAGGCTGATTCGTCGGAAAATCGGGTTCATGTTTCGCGATCATCACCTTCTGCCCTTCATGACCACGCTGCAAAATGTGCGGACAGTACGGCAGCTCAAAGCTACTCCCAGCCGCCAAGTTGCTCGCAACCGTGCCGAAGCGGCGTTGATGAAAGTGGGGCTAGGAGGCTATCTCAACGCCTATCCCAAAAACCTTTCGAGCGGACAAAAACAGCGTGTCGCGATCGCTCGTGCCTTCGTCAATGAACCGACTCTCCTGCTGGCGGATGAACCCACCGCCTCTCTAGAAAGTCAAATTGGCAGAGAGGTGATGCTGATGATGCAGCGATTGGCTAAAGAACAGCGCTGTGCAGTCTTGGTCGTCACCCACGATACGCGCATCCTCGATATTGCCGATCGGATTATTCACCTAGAGGATGGGAGGATATTCCAGGAAGCCATAGACCAAGCGCCCCACGTTTTTGCGGCTTTAGCGAGGGCGGTTCCAGATCGATCGGTTTTAGATTGGGCGATTTCAAATGGTGCTGCTCCTTTCAGAACGGCGATCGCTCCCGCCGCTGAAGTGCCACCCACTCTATCAGACGAGGCACAGCCGAGCAATAACGCCTCTGAGAACCCAATTCTGCATCCCTTGGTGTCTGACAACACGCCTCTCTTTTTCTCTAAACTGCCTAAAAATGGCGTACAAGAAACAACTGATCTTCAATTACAGCCGCCGCCAGCTCAAAAACCGCCTGCTGTCCCAGTTGTTCGACCTTCAGCCAGTCAACCCATCCTTCCCCCTCCAGCCGTTTCTCCTCCAGCCGTTTCTCCTCCAGCCGTTTCTCCTCCAGCCAACCTCAACCCTGCGAGCGTTCCGGCAGAGCCACAGTCCCGCCCGATCGCCCCGGCTTCAGTCTTCAGTTCACCTGTGGTGTTGCCTCCGCAGACTGCATCTAAAACCTATACGATCGCCTGTATTGACGACAATCCTACAATCTTGTATACTATGCAGTCCTTCCTGGAGGATGACCTGTTTTCGGTCTTGCTGATTCAAGACCCTGAGCAGGCCCTTGCAGAAATTCTAGAGCACCGTCCTGATGTGATTGTTTTAGATATCACGATGCCCAAACTGGATGGATATCAGATTTGTGCGCTGATTCGACAGAATGAACAGTTTAGCAACACGCCAGTTATTTTCATTGCAGACGATGCTAAAACCTTCAACTCAAAGCGAGCAAAAGCCCTCGGTGTGACTGCCTATTTGAAAAAACCGTTTAATCAAGCAGATCTAATCGGCAATATTTTCCCTCACCTCACGTAAAAGCATTTCACAACACCATGCCGAGATCTCTAACCGTCAGCCCAAACTTGCTTGGAACCGTCAAACTGGCACTTAAACGCAGCAGGCTGATTAATCAGAGAGCATTGGCAGAGGAACTGGAGTTGGCGTTATCAACCGTCAGCAATTTCTTAAATGGAAAACCGATCGATCGGGCTATTTTTGAAGAAATTTGTTCCAAGCTGTCGCTAAATTGGCAAGATGTTGCAATTCCAGTTGCGGAAGAGCCTACCCTATCTCCCGCTCAACGCCATCAAGATTGGGGTGAAGCGCCCACTATCGCTGCTTTTTATGGACGTACCGACGAGCTAGCACTATTAAAGCAGTGGATTGTTGACGATCAGTGTCACTTTGTTTTAGTCCTGGGGATGGGGGGCACAGGCAAGACCGCTTTGTCGGTCAAACTCTCAGAGCAAATTAGCGATCGCTTTGATGCATTCATCTGGCGCAGCCTGCGAAATGCACCTCCGCTGCAAAGATTGCTTAGCGACCTGATCTTATGCCTGTCTAATCAACAGGCGACAGTGCCCAATCGCTTAGAAGCGCAATCACTGTTAGTTGAGCTACTCCGCCAGCGCCGCTGTCTGCTAGTCCTAGACAATGTGGAATCGATTTTACAGGGTGGTGAGCGAGTTGGATCGTATCGGGAAGGCTATGAAGCTTATGGTGAACTGTTTGGTAGCGTTGCCAATGGGCGGCATCAAAGCAGTTTGATTCTAACCAGCCGAGAACAGCCCAGAGGGTTAGCCGATCGAATGGGGGCGGAAACTTCTGCGCGATCGCTGTCCCTCAAAGGGTTGCCGCTCTCGGAGGGCAAACAGCTCTTAACCGCCAGAGGCTTAGTCGATACAGACTCGTCCTTCCGACAGCTAGTTCAGTCTTATAGCGGTAACCCGCTTGCGCTGAAAATTGCCTCCGCTACGATTTGCTCAACTTTCAGCGGCAACGTCAGCCAGTTTTTGCAGCAGCAATTTGCTGCCTATGGTGACATCTGGGATTTGCTCAACCAGCAGTTCGATCGCCTCTCGTTGCTGGAACAGCAAGTCATGTACTGGTTGGCGATCGAGCGAGACTGGATTGCCTTTGCAGAATTGTACGAAAACTTTGTGCCCCCGATCGCCCAACGGCAGCTTGTTGAGGCATTGGAATCTTTGCAGGGGCGATCGTTAATTGAGTCAAGCAAAATGGGCTTCACACAACAGCCTGTGGTGATGGAATATATAGTACAAAAGCTGATTGAATGCTGTCATCAGGAGATCACCACTCAAGCCCTTGAGCGATGCAGAAGTCATGCGCTACTCAAAACCCAAACGCAAGATCACATTCGCGATAC
>JBBSFA010000526.1:0-3535 GCA_038239185.1 Elainellales cyanobacterium
ACGCGACCCAGGAAGACTGATATTGCCCTGCCACGCCGGGGTTGAGCAAACTCTTCCAGGCGATCCACCCTGGAAATACCGTGGCTGAAAGCACAGCAATGATCCCCAGCGACAGCAGACTAATCTTGAGCAACTGCGACCAGCGACGTTGCCGGATCAGGAAAATGACGGCGAGGGGCATCCAGATCAGCGGAATGGTTTTGGCTAGAAAACCGCCCCATAGCGCGATCGCCGCACCACTGTAGCGCTGCTTGACCAAACAGCCTGCAAACAAAACTAGGCTGGTGGACACTAAAACATCCACATGCCCTGAGCCAACTTGTTCCATGAGTAGCAGCGGATGCAGCAGATAGGCGATCGCGATTCTGCCCCGCAGCGGCTCTGGCAGCAGTTGCCAAATCCCGTAGCTGTTAAACAGGTGAAAGCCCAGACAAAAACTTTTGTAAACATAGATTGCCAGAATCGGACTGATGGGGATCACCGCCGCAGACAGCGTGAAGAGAAGCTGCGACACTGGACCATAGGTGGAGGTTTGTCCCCAATCGACAAAAGGCGACAAGGCGGTCGTGAAGGAACCGGCGCGAATGATGAAGGGGTTCGCGTCGCTCAAGTTCATCAGTCCGGCGTGCAAATAAAGGTAGATATCATCTCCTAGCGGAAAAGCCAGCAAAGCTAGCAGGAGGAAGATGCTGGAACCCTTTACAGCACGGCTAAAAGATAGTGTTTGAGGTTGCCGATCGCCAAAAAACTTGCTGCCAAAAAGTTGATCGCCAAAGAAGTAGAGTAGGTGTAGGATTAACAGCGCCAAATAGCTGCCGCCGATCCCCAACTGTGTGCTGAGGTTAGGCAGGGTAGAGAATTTCTTGCCGCCTGCTAAAACGTAGTGAAACTTGTCAACTCCTAGGATGGCTAGAGCGCTGCTTAAATAGACTGCACAGAGCAGCGCCGCTAATATCAGCACTCTACGCTTCATATATTGTTAGTTAAGAATTTTGACTAATGCTAGCATCAGCGCTCAAGTATGCAATAACACCTTGGGTAGAATCTTTTAGACAAATTTAAGGTTTAGACTGAATCTGCTATTGCTGAGTCAGCCACACCCCATACAGCCGTGATTAAAGGAAGATTTCGATTACTGTTAGCGGCAGGTTTCGCGATCGCCACAGTGCTCCTGCTGCATTTCTGGTTAGAGCAAAGCATCGCGACGCGGATATTTCAGCCTGTTTGCGTCTTGTCCATTTCTGACTCAACCTGTTATCAAAAACCCGATCAGCTTTCGGGAGACGAAACAACTGCGATCGCGCTCAGCTCGGAAGGACGAAAACTAGTGACCAGTTCGCAGCGAACAATCAGCGCTTGGGATCTGGAAACTGGCAAGCTGCAACGATCCTGGCAGGGACATGCAGACTGGATTACAGCGCTATCAATCAGTCCCGATCGCCAGCTACTAGCTAGTGCTAGCCTCGATCAGACGATTAAGCTTTGGGATCTGAGCAGCGGTGAGCTGGTAGGAACTTTGCACGCCAATCGGGTCACCTGTCTGCAATTTAGCCCAGATGGTCAAACTCTGGCGAGCGGCAGTCGATTGAGACAGTGGGCAGATGGGGCTTACAGCTCAATGGGGGTGCAGCTTTGGGATGTAGAGTCTCAAACCTTGCGGGATCAGCTTGGCATGGATTTGGTGACGGCGATCGCCTTTAGTCCAAACGGCAAACTGCTAGCGATCGGCGATCAAAACACCCAGCTCTGGGAGCTAGCGGCTGGACAGCGATTGCAGACTTTGAATACGGGTGCAGTCACCTCCTTGATTTTCGATCGTGAAGGGCAAATCCTAATCAGCGGTAGCCACAAGATTAAACTCTGGCGAGTCAAGTCTGGCAAGCTGCTGGATGCATTGAGTTCCAGCGCCTCTGCACTGGCGCTTAGCCATGATGGCAAAACGCTGGCGGCTACGAGTGGCGGCACGGTCAACTTTTGGAAGCTGGAGACTAGAAAGCTGTTGGGAACGCTACGCGGCTCTTGGTATAGCGGACTGTTTGTCGATTTTGGTCTGAAAGGACAAGCGCTGGTGACAGGCAGCAGCGACGGCGTGAAGGTTTGGCGATCGCAGCCCAAAAAGCTGTTGGATCTAGCGGAGTCCTAGCTAGCTGGGCAGCGCCTTTAGACACAGCAGAGCGGTATGATGACGATGCACTAAGAACGAGCTATCGATCGCGATGGGGCTAAAGGCAATCCTATTTGACTTTAACGGGGTAATCATCAACGATGAGCCGCTGCATCAAAAGCTGATTGAAGAGCTGATGGTGGCAGAAAATTTGCGCCCCAATCCAGAGGAGTATCGCCAAATCTGCCTGGGACGCAGCGATCGGGTTTGCCTCAAAGATCTGTTTGAGCGACGCGGGCGATTTTTGTCTGAGGAGCAAATCACGAGGCTGATAGAGCGCAAATCGCAAGCCTACCAGCAGCAGTTGGCTCAGTTGAAACAACTGCCGATTTATCCGGGGTTGAGTGATTTAATTTTTCAGAGTCGGGCGGCTCACTTGGTGATGGGGGTGGTAAGTGGAGCCGTGCGATCGGAGATTGAGCTAGTTTTGCGGCGAACTGATCTGGCGCAAAACTTCACAGTTATTGTGGCAGGGGACGAAATTCCGACCAGCAAGCCTGATCCCACGGGCTACCTCCTGGCAGTCGATCACCTGAATCAGCAGATCCCAGAGCTGCAACTGCGACCCTACGAGTGTTTGGCAATCGAGGACACGCCTGCGGGGATCAAGGCGGCAAAGCGGGCGGGGATGCAGGTGGTTGGCGTTGCCAATACTTATCCGTATCATATGATGCAGCGACAATCGAATTGGGCGGTTGATTATTTGTCTGAGCTGGAACTCGATCGCGTCCGAGAAGTATACGAACAGGTTCAGGTGGCTTGATCCCAGTAGCTTCTGTAGACATTCTTAAGTTTTTTTGCTTGCAATCTTAAACACTTCTTTCTTGCCATTCGCAGCAGTATGGTGCATAAGTTGAGTGGAACCCTAACAATCCTCTAAATCGAACTGAGCTTATGACTAGCCAGCCCATTAGCCAGCCGATCGATTGCCCAGTCATGATCGAGGACGATCGTACTGGTACCTCGGTCGAGACTCTCAAGCGTGCCCTTGCCGATAACTTTTACTATTTGCAGGGCAAAGACGAAACCTTTGCCACCTTTACCGACTATTTCATGGCTTTGGCGTACACCGTGCGCGATCGCTTGGTTCACCGCCGCATCAAAACCGCGAAAACCTGCTACGAAAAAGAAGCCAAGTTTGTTTACTACCTGTCTGCTGAGTTCTTGATCGGTCGCTTGCTGATCAACAACATGATTAACTTGGGCATCTACGACCAGATGAAAACCGCCCTCCAGGAATCTGGGCTGA
This sequence comes from Elainellales cyanobacterium, assembly GCA_038239185.1. Lineage (GTDB taxonomy): Bacteria > Cyanobacteriota > Cyanobacteriia > Elainellales > Elainellaceae > FACHB-886. The sequence continues at coordinate 3,414 of JBBSFA010000526.1, forward strand.
ATCTGGACGATCTGATGGAGCGCGAAGAAGAGCCAGGTCTGGGCAATGGCGGTCTTGGACGACTGGCTGCCTGCTTCTTGGACTCAATGGCAGCATTGGAAATCCCGGCAATGGGCTATGGC
>JBBSFA010000527.1:0-3534 GCA_038239185.1 Elainellales cyanobacterium
CTTGGGGAGAGGGCTAGGGTGAGGGCGATATTTCAAGCGGTTGAGAAAAGTTGCACATTACGTAACTTAACTAGACTAACCTACAGCGCTTCTGGTTCCTGACCGGATACCACAGGCGCAACCGATCGCAGTTGCAAAATCGGATGCTCCCCTTCCACCTGCTGGCAGTTCCAGGTGTTGCGGAACAGCAGCACGGGTCTGCCCCAGCTATCTTTGACGGTGACAGTATTGAACAGACGACCCACTTTCTCTAGCGCTTCCCAGCCGCCTTCCACCCAACGCGCCACGCTGTAGGGCAGTTGATCCAGCAGCGTTTCAACGCCGTATTCGTTTTGCAGGCGAAACTGGACGACTTCAAACTGGAGTTGCCCCACGGCTGCCAGAATCGGATCGCGCTTTGCCTCATCCGCAGAGTACATAATCTGCACGGCTCCCTCTTCGCGCAGCTCACTTACGCCTTTGCGGAACTGCTTAAACTTAGAGGGGTTCGGGTTTTTCAGATAGGCGAATAGCTCCGGCGAAAACATGGGAATGCCTTCGTATTCCAGCCGCTTGCCGTTATAGATCGTATCCCCGATCGCAAACACGCCCGGATTATTGAGTCCAATCACATCGCCCGGAAACGCTTCCGAGAGCGATTCGCGGTCTTGCCCAAACAGCTTTTGGGGATGCGACAGCCGCACCGTCTTGCCCGATCGCGCATGGCTGACGGTCATATCTTTCTCGAACTTGCCAGAGCAGACGCGAATAAAGGCAATGCGATCGCGATGCTTGGGGTCCATGTTGGCTTGCAGCTTGAACACAAAGCCCGAAAACTCAGGGTAAGAGGGCGCAATGTCGCCTAGGTTGCTGCGACGCGAACCGGGTCTGAGCGCATAATCCAGGAATGAGTTCAAGAACAACTCAACCCCGAAGTTGGTCATGGCGCTGCCAAAAAAGATCGGCGTGAGTAATCCTTGATGGATCAGATCCAGATCAAACTCTGTGCCAGCAATATCCAGCAGCTCAATGTCTTCCTTCAGCTTGTAGTAAAGATCCTGCTCCAGCAGGTCTTCGATGCGCGGATCGCCCAAATCCACGACAGTATCGACTGCCTCTTTGCTGCCGTGCGCCGATCGCTCAAACAGGTGAATCTGCTGTGTCCGCCGATCGTAAACCCCCTTGAAGCGATCGCCCATACCGATCGGCCAATTCACCGCATAGGTCTGTAAGCCTAGCTCTCGCTCAATTTCGTCCATCAGCTCAAACGGATCTCGTCCGGGGCGATCGAGCTTGTTGAAAAAGGTGAAAATTGGAATGCCGCGCATCCGGCAGACTTCAAACAGCTTGCGCGTCTGCGGCTCTAGCCCTTTCGCCGCATCCTCCAGCATCACCGCGTTGTCGGCGGCGGCAAGCGTGCGATAGGTGTCTTCACTAAAGTCTTGGTGACCGGGCGTGTCCAGCAGATTGATCCAGAAATCACTGTACTGGAATTGCAGCACGGTTGAGGTGATGGAGATGCCGCGCTGTTGCTCCATTGCCATCCAGTCGGAGGTGACATGCCGCTGTGCCCGCCGCGCTTTGACGGCTCCAGCTTCGTGAATTGCGCCTCCGTACAGCAGCAGCTTTTCAGTCAGCGTGGTTTTTCCGGCATCTGGGTGGGAGATGATGGCAAAATTGCGCCGTTTCTCAACGGCAATTTGCAATTCGTCTAAAAGTTCGGTGGACATGCTTTCTACGGGGGTACAAGCCTCCATTATAGTAGCTTGTTAGGCTGCGTCAGAAATGAGGCGGCATCAGCATAGCATTCGCCATCGATCAGGTAAACTGCTGGCTCAATGTCACCGGATTGTGAACTGTGATCTTTTTCTTGTGGATCGAGATCATCGTGTCCTGGCGCAGGTCGCCCAGCAGCCGCGTTACCGTCACCCGCGTTGATCCGATCGCCTCTGCGATCGCCTGGTGTGACAGCTTGAGATCGATCGTGATCCCGTCGGCTGTGGGGATGCCGAAATCGCGGCAGAGGATTAGCAAAAAGCTGACTAACCTCGATCCCATGTCTCGGTGTGCCAGCGTTTCAATCATCATTTCCGTTTGCAGAATCCGCGAGGATAAGCCCTGAAGCATGATCATTGACAGCTCTGGATTGTCCTTCAGCGCCTTTTCAACCTGCTCGATCGGCACAGACAGCAGATCGGTCGGGGTGAAGGCAACCGCGTGATAGAAGCGATCGGCTCTTTGCCCGGTGATCAGCGACAGCACCCCAAACACGCTGTTCTCGCGCAGCAAGGCTACCGTGATTTCTTCTCCTGCCTCATAGACCCTAGAGAGCTTCACGGCTCCTTTCATCAAAAAGTAGACGCGCTCCGCTGGATCACCGGGGAAGAAGATTGTCTTACCGCGTTCATACGTTTCAACCACTGGCGGGAAGGCACTACCACTAATCTGACGGAATACATTTGCCAATGGTCGATCCTGTGCCACTACCATACCTCTATTCCCAGCCTATAATTTGAGATGTTCAAGAGCGTTCGTCAAACTGATAGCCATTTGCCGAATTATAATCGTTTGCCGAATAATTTCAGCCAATTGTCTCACTGAAGCAAACATTGAGCCGAAACTTTGCCGCATTTCCTAATGCCACACTTTCTTGAAAGATAGACTGACTTAAAAGATAGACTGAAGAAAATTGGTCAGTATTCTTGCGATCGGGTGAATCTTAGCAAAGAATCAGTAATTTATCTTAGCCTTAACTTGAGAACTCACGATCCCTTCACTCTTGAGTCCTTAGAGCTGCCTTTTTTTAAAGATTTGCCTTCATCTTTTAATATCATCTTGATATCATTTGCATGAAGAACAAAATCTTTTACGGTTTAAGCTATTCCTCCTTTACTTTAATCAAATCTAATTTCAGGACTTGACCTCAGCTAGCGCTCCTTTCCCTCTGTCCCCATTTTTCAGTATTCTCCTAGATGCGCTATCGCTTAAGAGAGATCTGTCATGCTAAATCTGACCGGAAAAAACGCCCTGGTTACAGGGATTGCAAATAACCGATCGATCGCTTGGGGAATTGCCCAGCAGCTCCATGCTGCCGGAGCCAATCTCGGAATCACCTATCTGCCAGATGAGAAAGGACGGTTCGAGAAAAAAGTAGCAGAATTGGTAGAGCCGCTACAGCCTAGTCTCTATTTACCCTGTAATGTACAGGATGATACCCAAATAGAAGCAACGTTTAAAGCAGTTCAGGACAAATGGGGCAAGTTAGACATTCTGATCCATTGCCTTGCGTTTGCCAGCAAGGAAGCGATGAGCGGTGACTTCAGCAGCGTTTCCCGTCAAGACTTTGCACAGGCGATCGAGATCAGCGCCTTTTCTTTGATTGACCTCAGCCGAGCAGCAAAGCCGCTAATGACTGAAGGTGGCAGCATTGTAACATTAACTTACCTCGGAGGGGTACGGGTGATCCCAAATTACAACACAATGGGGATTGCCAAAGCCGCTTTAGAGATGAACGTCCGTTATCTTGCCTCCGAGATGGGAGCGCAGAACATCCGC
>JBBSFA010000528.1:0-3533 GCA_038239185.1 Elainellales cyanobacterium
ACAAATCCAAATCACGGTAGGATTGACGAAATCGTTCCAGAAGTGAAGCATTCATGGAATATGCTAACTCTAAAGGCTAACCAAGCGGACTGACCTTATCATACCGACTTGTCTTCAGGATGCGTTAGCGCGATCGCCCCTGCGCCAAGCATCAGCCGCGATCGAAAAAGACCGCGAAACGACTCCAGAAGAATCATTCCACGGTCTTTGAATCTAGACATTGAGAAGCTCTAGGCGCTCCTACACTTTTTTCAGCCAGTTGCTTACACTTTCTTCAGCCAGCTAAACATCGCTCGCAAATCTTTACCCACAACCTCGATCGGATGTTCTGCCTCTTGGCGACGCATGGCAATAAAGCCCGGTTTGCCAGATTGGTTTTCCAGCACAAACTCGCGGGCAAACTGACCCGACTGAATCTCGCTGAGGATTTTCTTCATCTCGGCACGAGTGGCATCCGTGACGATCCGAGGACCGCGCGTCAGATCGCCATACTCCGCCGTGTTGGAAATGCTGTCGCGCATCGTGGCAAGTCCACCTTCCACAATCAAATCCACGATCAGCTTGACCTCGTGCAGGCACTCAAAATAAGCCAGCTCTGGCTGATAGCCCGCATTCACCAGCGTCTCAAAGCCCGCTTTGATCAAAGCAGACAAACCGCCACACAGCACTACCTGTTCGCCAAACAAATCCGTTTCGGTTTCTTCGCGGAAAGTCGTTTCCAAAACGCCAGCGCGAGTGCCGCCGATGCCCTTTGCGTAAGCCATGGCTCGATCGCGGGCTTGTCCGGTCGCATCCTGATAAACTGCAAACAGGCAAGGCACGCCTTCGCCCTGCGTATAAGTGCGGCGCACCAGATGTCCGGGTCCTTTAGGCGCAACCATCACCACATCTACGTCAGACGGCGGCACGATCTGCGAAAAGTGAATATTGAAGCCGTGGGCAAAAGCTAGCACTTTGCCAGCTTTCAAATGGTCTGCAATCTCAGTTTGGTAAACCGTTTTTGCGGTTTCATCAGGCAGCAACACCATGATGAAATCTGCGGCGGCAGCGGCATCTGCCACTGATTTCACGGTCAGTCCTTCTGCTTCTGCCTTGGCTGCCGACTTGCTGCCCGGATACAGTCCAATGATGACATTCATGCCGCTATCTTTCAAATTGAGGGCATGGGCATGACCTTGAGAGCCGTAGCCAATAATGGCGATCGTTTTGCCCACCAGCAGGTCTAAATTTGCATCCGAGTCATAGTACATGCGAGCCATAGGGGTTTACTCCGTCCAGCGATCGTGGAATTGAGGGTCGAGTGTTTTTATTGTCAAGCACTTGATCATATCAAAAAGCCTGTTTTGAAATTTAAGTTTTCAGAATTGAGTTAAGAATTCCCTACATCAAGCCAAAAAAATACCGCCTGCTCCTTTGCGAGCAGGCGGTTAGCAGCACTGGCAATCCGCGCTATCGATTCGACAAGAATGGCTTCATCAGCAAAAAGCCTGCCCCAAACGCCGTCAAAATAATCAATAGCACAGTCAAAGTCAGCCACAACCCATTTAAGCTTTTGGCAGGTTTGGCTTCGGGGCGGCTCAGCGGCAACCCTTCCTCGGTAAATAGCTCGTCTGAGATCAGCATGGAGTCGCGCAGTTTAGCGGCGATTGCAGTGGCTTCGGCGGTCGATTCAGGCGAAGGCAGCGGACGGCTAGGGTGAATCGGCTCTGCTGGTTTAACTGGCTCCGCTACTGGAGCAACTTCCACCCAGTGGCGCAAATTTAAGCCGAGCTGCACCACTCGCTCCACTTCTTGACGAAGCTGCTGGTTTTGATGGGACAACTGCTGATTTTTAGTATTCAGTGTCTCCAGCATGACGCGAGTGGCTTGCAGTTCGGCAGCAAGCTCTCGGTAGACTGGGATGGGGACGCTGGATACAGTTGGAGGCGCGGCAGGGGCAGCATTCGGGGAAGCAGAGTTGGCGCTGACGTTGAATTTCATTACTCAAAAACCATTCAGATATAGGACGCTGGCGACGTATTTTAATCAGGTCTAGAAAAGTTACTTTTGCGAGTGTTTTAGATGCACAAAAGTAACTGACTCAATAGGGTCTGAAATCATGTTTGTGTAATGATAGTTGAGTTCAGAGATTCTGGCACAGCTTTATTCCTCAAAATAATCGGTCAATCCTATGACTTCCCCCACGCATCCCAATCAATCCAAGGTTTCAGACCCTTTAACCGCAGACCCTTTAGCCGCAAACCTACTGGCTTCAGATGTGAAATACGGCGAACGCCACATTGCAGAAGGCAGCTTAATCACCTTCCCGAATCCTCGAATCGGACGGCACTATACCGTGAATGTGACTCTGCCGGAATTTACCTGCAAATGTCCTTTTTCCGGCTATCCAGACTTTGCGACGATCGTGCTTCAGTATGTCCCCAATCAAAAAGTTGTCGAGCTAAAGGCTTTGAAGCTTTACATCAATAGCTACCGCGATCGCTACATCTCGCACGAAGAAGTGATCAATCAAATTCTGGATGATTTTGTCGCCGCCGCAGATCCACTAGAAGCGATCGTCAAGGGCGATTTTTCGCCGCGCGGTAATGTTCATACGGTTGTGGAAGTGACGCATCGGAAGTGAAGGACGATCGCGAAAGCTGGACATCGTACAAAGCACGATGCCCAGCTCCCTTAAAAATTTGTTTAAACTGATCCTTCTGCGCCAACCTCTGCGACATCAGGATTGTCGATCGCCCCTTTCTCGCGATCGAGCCGTCGCTTGCGCGCATAGAGCTGGATGATTGCCGCCATTGCCACAATCATGCCGAAGATGCCCCAAGATGCTGCCGAAGTGGGGAAATTGCTTTTGAAAACTGCCAGCATGACGACGATGACGAACAGCACCGTTGGAAACTCATTGAACCAACGGAATTGCTGACCCGTAAAGCGAAACTGTCCGGCTGCCATCTCTTTCATCAGGCGAGCACAGTAGCCATGATAGGCAGCCAGCACCAGCACCAAACCGAGTTTGATATGCAGCCAGGGATCTTTGAGCAGATCGGGAGCCAGAATCAACATGCCAACCCCCATGACAAAAGTCAAAATCATGGCAGGGGTCATGATGATTCGGTACAGCCGCTTCTCCATGATCTGATATTGCTGCTGCAAAATCACCCGAACGGCTTCTGGCTGTTCATTGGCTTCTGAGTGATAAACAAAGAGTCGCGGCAGATAGAACATGCCTGCAAACCACGACACGATGCCAACAATATGGAATGCTTTGAACCAAAGATATGTCATAGACCGAATGAATAGATCGAATCGTTGAAACCTGATCCTCATTCTACCGATCGAGTTGCTCCCCCTTGAGTCTCCAGCCTTCTGTTTTACGAATTGTTAGGATTTTGCAGTGCACGCATCGCAGCAATAGGCGATCGTAGTTCCTCAACGGTCAAGATAGGCGGGTTAGACTTGGATGGGGCAATTCGGGCGATGTTCACTGTTCTTCACACAGGCTGTTCTTTACACAGGCTGTTCTCTACACCGCATGT
>JBBSFA010000529.1:0-3524 GCA_038239185.1 Elainellales cyanobacterium
AGTTGTTTAACCTCCAGGCTGACCATGATTTGGCGATCATGCAGCATGGACAAACCCTGACCGATATTAGCTGCCGGAGTTTGCGCGGCTTAGAGGATTTGTTTCAGCAGCTTCAGCCGCAAATCGTCCTGGTGCAAGGTGACACGACCACTGCGTTTGCGGCGGCGTTGGCAGCATTCTATCAGCAGATTCCGGTTGGGCATGTGGAGGCGGGTTTGCGAACCGACGACATCTACAACCCTTACCCAGAAGAAGCCAATCGCCGCTTGATTTCGCAGATTACGCAGTTGCATTTCGCGCCAACTGCTCTCTCAGTCGAGCATCTGGAGCGATCGGCGGTGCTGGGCAAAATCTACAATACGGGCAATACCGTGATTGATGCGCTGCTAGCGATCGCTGAGCGGCAGTTAGACTGTCCAATACCCAGTCTGGACTGGAATAACCATCGGGTGATTCTGTCCACGGTGCATCGTCGCGAAAATTGGGGAGAGCCGCTGCAAGACATCGCCCAAGGCTTTTTACAGGTTTTAGACAAGTTTCCAGATACGGCGCTGCTATTGCCTTTGCACCGCAATCCCACCGTTCGCGAACCACTCAAGGCAATTTTGGGCGATCATCCACGCGCCTTTTTATCTGAGCCGCTCGACTATGGCGAATTGGTTAGTGCCATGCAGCATTGCTATCTGCTGCTCACCGATTCTGGCGGACTGCAAGAGGAAGCCCCCAGTTTGGGGAAACCCGTGCTGGTGCTCCGCGAGACAACTGAGCGTCCAGAGGCGGTCATGGCAGGCACGGCGAAGTTGATCGGCACGCATCCGAACGCGATCGTCCAAGAGGCAGGCAAACTGCTGAGCAACGTTGAGGCTTATAAGGCAATGGCAACAGTAGCCAATCCGTTTGGTGACGGTCATTCTTCTGAGAGAATTGCTGAAGCCGTGAAGGCTTACTTTGAGGCTGGCTAATCTATTCTTCCGGCAAGTCTGGGCGATCGGGCTTTGGGCTATCTATCAACGACCGTTTCGAGTCCTTCAACTGCTTCCAGAGGGCTTTGATTTGATGATAGGCATCATCGGTGCTAATTCGCCCTCCTGTTTCTAGCCCACAAACGATCGACACCCGCTGAGCAAACTCTTGGAGGTTCGCGTCGAAGGCAAGTTGCTCAGGCGTAAATTCGCCCTGGTAGCGGCTTTTGGGGTAGAAAAAATTATTCTTTAAGCGCTCTTTATCTTCGCCTTCCGTCATTGTTGATCACCCCTGCTTGCTTACTTGCTAAATATTAGACTGTGCGACTCGACATTTCGCTAGCTTTGTGCCGCTAGCTTTCAATAATGCCACCCCCTAGCAGCACCTCGCCATCGTACCAGACGGCAGCTTGTCCGGGGGTAACGCTGAACTGCGGCTCGTCAAATACGATTTTGACGCGGCACAGATCTGAAGCGGTGTCGATCGGAATCACAGTACAAGGAACGGGGGCGGAACGGTAGCGAATTTGCACCTCGGCTCGAATCGGGGCGATCGGAGCCGCGATCGACACCCAGTTGACCCGCTGTGCGGTGAATTCCGAGGTTTGGGCAATGGTGCGATCGCCCACAATCACCTGATTTCGACCCGCATCAATGCCAATCACATAGAGGGGTTGAGCGGCAGCAATGCCAATGCCTTTGCGCTGCCCGATCGTATAGTTGTGGATGCCATCATGCTGCCCCAGCACCTTGCCCGCCTGATCGACAATCTCGCCCGCTTGAGGAGCCAAATATTTCTCCAAAAACTGCCGCATCGAACCATGCGCTTCAATCAAGCAAAGGTCTTGACTCTCTGGTTTTTCAGCCGTGTGCAGCCCAAATTCTGAGGCCATCCGCCGGGTTTCGGGTTTGGTCTGGTCGCCGAGCGGAAAGAGCGTGTGCGCCAAAATTTCCTGGCTCAGATCGTAGAGAAAGTAAGACTGATCTTTGTTGGAGTCAACTGCACGACGAAGCTGATGGCGATCGCCACTAGCATCATAAGTAATTCGGGCGTAGTGTCCTGTAGCAATGCGATCGATGCCTAGCTCAGTCTGAGCATAGTGCAGCATCGGACCAAATTTGACTGCCTTGTTGCACTGCGAACAGGGCAGCGGCGTAATCCCTGCGCTGTAGCCGCTCACCAAATAATCGACAATATTTTTCTCAAACAGCTCTCGCGTATCGACCACATGATACGGAACACCCATCTCTTCACAGAGCTGTGCGGCATCCACCATGCCTTCGGAGCAGCACTGTCCTTTGCCGCGCATCAGCCACAATGTCAGCCCTTCCACAGCGTAGCCCTGCCGATGCAGCGTGGCGGCGGCTACCGAGCTATCGACTCCTCCGGAAAGTCCTACGACGATTTTGCTTGAATTGGCAGCGTTCATGTTAGCGAAGAAATACCAGCAATTCCTACGCTAGCACTCTCACCCGGAAAACAGGAATAAAATTTGCCGAACGGCAACGCTTCGCGATCGCATCTTGCCGCCGGAAATGGAGCATGAGATAGGCAAGGGAGGCATCCAGCGGATTGAGCGTACCAATGGCATGATTCACCAGTGGAGTTGGGATGAATTAGTATCCTACCCCGCACTATTTTGACGCAGAACCAACGAGTCTATCGACGCTCAAAAGTGAATCAACTTTGGTATCTGCTTATTCAAGACACGTTATTTCGATCGCTCTTTAGGCATTTAGCGAATTACAAACAATCCCCAAGATCGGTACTCGTGATATCTTTAAGCTCTCCAGAGCTTGTGCCAAAGTCGATCGGTTGGTTTTGCCCAGTCCAATCACAAATAAAATACCGTCGGTATGAGGAGCCAGCAGACTAGCATCTGCTAAGCCATCCAGCGGCGGTGCATCATAAATGATTAGATCCGCCGTTTGTTGAAAAGCTGCCATGTATTGGTGCATCTGCTTGGAGGCGAGAATCTGCGCAGGGTCGTTGGGGGATTGTCCGGCAACAAGTACCTTGCACAGCGGCAAATGGGGCAGACTTTGCAGCGCTTCTCGAATTGGCAAATTTTCGGTAATCACTTCAAACAATCCCTGCCGATTCTCAAGCTGAAGCTGCGTATGCACCGAGGGTCGCCGCAGATCGGCATCCACCAACAAAACTCGCTTGCCCATTGCTGCCACCGTTTGGGCGAGTTGAACCGCGATCGTTGTTTTACCATCCCCTGACTCCGCCGAACTCACAATTACCGACTGCACTGGCTGAGCCAAGCTGCGGAGTTGCAGATTGGCATAGAGAATTCGCAGCGATTCGACAAACTCAGAGGAACCATAAACGCTATTGGGTGCGGCGGAGTTGGCGGGTAAAGCGACCGTCAGCACAGCGGAGTCTGGCTCAATAGAGCTAGGCACAAAATGAGAGAGACGATTTAACAGCGATCGCCCGATCGACAGCCTGCCCTGAGCATCGCGTAGCTTCGGCTGAAACGGCACCTGCCCCAGAATTGGCAGCTTGATTTTCTTCTTCAACTCATCCACGGTTTGGTAGGTGTTTGCCAGCAT
>JBBSFA010000530.1:0-3503 GCA_038239185.1 Elainellales cyanobacterium
CAACGATTTCTATCATCTTGTACAAATGTTGGCCCTTTATCTATTTTTTCAAGGCGGCAATTTACTTAAAGATGCCTGAGTTAATAGAATGACCCGCTTAAAAAATCTGCAAATAGATTGACATTGTTATGTAAAAGCAGGACATTATCCTCTGTATAAAACACTTGTATTCAAGTTGTATTCAAGCAAAGGGATAAATCATGGCGACATCGGGCGGATCGGGATTTTGGGCAGATTTTAGGGCGTTCATCATGCAGGGGAACGTCGTTGATTTAGCAGTTGCCGTCATCATTGGCACTGCTTTTGGGGAAATTGTGACCTCGTTCGTTAAAGACATCATTACACCAGCCATTCTTAGCCCAGCGCTGGAGGCAGCCAACGTCAAAAACCTAGCTGATTTGACCGCAGGCAATGGGATCAAATATGGCTCTTTCCTCGCCGCCATCATCAATTTTGTGGTGATTGCGCTTTCCATCTTTTTGGTGATCCGCATTCTAGAAAATGCGAAGAAGCGGTTTACACGCGAGAAAGTGGTTGAAGCGGCTGCGGCTCCAGTTGATCCGGTACTAATCTCACAGGAAAATCTGACGACCGCGATCGATCGTCTGACTCAGGTGATTGAATCGAAGTAGTAGATTTGACGCTATTGGAAACTGGCGATCGAGACTTACGCAGGTTCAGGGAGTGGGCAAAAGCCCATTCTGCGAAAATGCGTAAGTCTTGACGTTAAACTAAGTCCCAGTAGCGCAAGTTGGAGCAAATTCTCTTGTTGAACGAAGAAGCAAAGAAGACGATGCTGCGGAAAATTCCGCACGGGCTGTACGTTTGCGGCGTGAAAGACGGCGAAGAAGTCAATGGGTTTACGGCTAGCTGGGTCATGCAGGCATCCTTTCAGCCGCCCTTAGTTGTAAATTGCGTCAATACGAAATCGATTTCGTATGCCATGATTCGATCGAGTCAGGTCTTTGCCCTCAGCATGTTAGAGGCAGGGCAGAAAGATATGGCGCAAAAGTTTTTTAAGCCCCAGCGCCGGGTGGGCAACAAATTTGAGGAGGTCGAGTTTTACCTCGGTGAAACGGGTTGCCCGATTATTTCGGATAGCTTGGGCTATGTTGAATGTCGGGTCGTTGGCTCTGTGGAGCAGGGCGACCACACTGTGTTTGTGGGAGAAGTGATCGCTGCTGGAATTCACCGAGAGGGCGATCAGTTACTTTTGGAGAGCACTGGCTGGCAATACGGCGGTTGATCCTTCACTTTTGCGTAGATTAATCCCTCCTGGAAATTTGGTTTTCTAGGGGGGATTATTTTGTGACTTAATATCCAGTTTGTTCACTTTTACAGCCTACAGAGAGTTGACAAACTGTCGATCGCCATTCACAAATACAGAAACCTGCAAGATCCAGAACAGTAATATTAACAAATGTAACAATAATGCTGTCATGCCGTTCTACTGTCTTGACAGCTCTAGAGAACAAGCGCTAATCTAATTTTCATGCCCGGGTATTAACCATGTAGTCGTTATGCAAGATAAGCACAAAGTCACTCTTTACATCCCCCCAGATTTGCATCGCCAGCTCAAAATCCGTTCTGCGGTTGAGCTTGAGCCGATGTCTACGATCGCTGAGCGCGCACTTGCGTTTTATCTGATGCATTCAGATGTCGTGGATGGGGTAGAAGCATCTCAAGGGCAAGTCCACCGGATTTACAGTTGCCCTGAATGTACCAGTTCTGTGGTGCTGCGGGATGGAGAGATGATTGCTGTTCAAGGGCAAGTCGGCGTGTTGAACAGCGGTGCTGCAACGATGCGAGAATGCGCCGTTCTAGATCAGCAAGGCGAAGAGGAATTAGTCCCTTGCTAGGCTGAAGCGTTAGGTTTGGAGCCTGATATGAGTTGATGAATTTTGCGGTGTGATTGGGATGCCTAAGTAACTTAACTAAAAGCTTTTAGGCATATTAGCGTCTGCACGAGTCTCTATCTAGGTCTGATGGTCATGAAAGAAGAGCTTAGTATCCTAGTTCAAGCTCAATATCCCCTGATTTACCTCGTTACATCCGAGGAAGAGCGGGCTGAGCAGACGATTTCAACGATCGCCCAGTTAAAGCCACAACGGCGAGTGTTTATTTGGACGGTGACACATGGCATTGTTGAATATGGACAACCTCGAAATGTCACTCAGCACAACACGGTTTCTCCTGAAGCAGCGATCGAATGGGTGATTCGTCAACGGGAACCAGGTATCTTCGTTTTCAAAGACCTGCATCCCTTCATTGATTCCCCGGCAGTAGCCCGCTGGCTGCGCGATGCGATCGCTTCTTTCAAAGAAACTTGCAAGACGATCGTGTTGATGTCTCCAGTACAAAACATCCCGATCGAGCTGGAAAAAGAGGTCGCTGTCTTAGACTATCCACTGCCAGATATGTCAGAACTAAATCTAGTTTTGACCCAGCAATTGGAGGCGTCTCGGAATCGCCGTCCTACAACTGAAACTCGCGAAAAGCTGCTGAAAGCTACGCTCGGTTTAACCCGTGATGAAGCTGAAAAAGTCTATCGCAAGGCACAGGTCACGGCGGGTCGTTTGACGGAAACTGAGGTTGATATTGTTCTTTCTGAGAAGAAGCAACTCATTCGACGCAATGGCATTCTGGAATACATTGAAGAGGATGAAACGCTGGACTCAGTGGGAGGTCTGGAAGAGCTGAAGCGATGGCTTAGACAGCGATCGAACGCTTTTACAGAACGTGCCAGAGAGTACGGATTGCCTCAGCCGAAGGGCATGTTGATTTTAGGAGTTCCTGGTTGCGGTAAGTCCCTGATTGCTAAAACCACCTCTCGCCTGTGGGGACTGCCACTGCTGCGGTTGGATATGGGTCGCGTTTACGATGGCTCTATGGTGGGGCGATCGGAAGCCAATCTTCGCAATGCGTTGAAGACGGCTGAGTCAATTTCGCCAGTTGTCCTCTTCATTGATGAGATTGACAAAGCGTTCGCGGGAACTTCAGGATCAGCCGATTCGGACGGCGGGACTTCTAGCCGCATCTTCGGGTCATTCTTAACCTGGATGCAGGAAAAAGCTTCACCCGTCTTCGTGATGGCGACCGCGAACCGCGTTGAGCGTCTGCCTAGCGAGTTCTTACGCAAGGGTCGATTTGATGAAATTTTCTTTGTGGATCTGCCGACTCCGGATGAACGCAAAGAGATTTTTCGGATTCATCTTTCCAAGCGCAATCGAGATCTAAATCGATTTGATTTGGATCAGCTAATAAAAGTTTGTGAAGGGTTTTCGGGAGCGGAAATTGAGCAAGCATTGGTTGCAGCTATGTATGATGCGTTTGCCCAGGATCGGGAATTTACCCAACTGGATATCATTGCTGCGATGCGTGCGACACTACCGCTTTCCAAGACCATGAGCGAGCAGGTGACTGCCCTCCGCGATTGGGCAAGTCAGCGAGCCAGACCTGCCGCTGCCTCCGTTGCTGAATATCAGCGAATGGAGTTCTAAAAG
>JBBSFA010000531.1:0-3502 GCA_038239185.1 Elainellales cyanobacterium
CACTTCTAGAATCAGTTGATCCGCTTGTTGGTGATAATTTTCGACTTCAATTCCAGGCAGTCCGAGCAATTGAGTGAGTAAAGGTTGCATGGCTCAAATCTGTATCTCAAGATACACTAGCATAGCAAATCCTGTAGAGCCGAAATTTTTAGACAACGATCGCTCGGTGGGTAGATAATTCAAGCAAGCTTCTATTCAACTGTGTTATAGAGCATTCCTGTAATAATTTTCCAATTCTCATCTGTCCTACACAGCGTATAAGTCAAACCAAAGCGCTCAAGTTCCGTATTGTCTTTTCTGTAGCGAATGACTATTCCACTAACGATCGCTAAGTTCTCATCTAGCCGTCTTACACTCAGCGATTCAGTATAAGCATGATCATATCCTCGCAGCTTCAGTTCTAGCATCACGATCGAGAGCTTCAGAATTCCTTCAACCTGATTGTTGAGCGTAGCGACTTTGGGCAATGAGATCAAGAGAGCCGGATAGTGATAGAAGGGCGCAACTGCTAGGGGATTCAGTGTTTCAAAAGTCTTGGCGTAGCTTTCAAAGGTGTTGAGAATAGTTTGGGTAGCATCTGTCATGGTGGTGGGTCATGAGCGGTTTAGGCTCAGATTGCGCGGGTTAGAAAATCGATAATAATTGCGGCAGTCAAACTTGGGTGGCTGAAGCAGAAGCCATGCCTTGCATCTGGAATAATTTTTAGATTGGCATCGGCAATTTTTGCAGAGAGGATGTTGCTGTTTTTGGGAGGAATGGCGCGATCGCTATCTCCGGTAATCACCAATGTCGGTGCAGTAATTCGATCGAGGCGATCGCAGGTATCATGAACATTCATCGCATCAAGCTGCCGAGCAAGTGCCTCTCCTGTGCTGTGATAGGGAGCAGTCGCTTCAAAGAAGGATATTAGCTGAGATTGGTTAGCCTGGATAAACTCTGGAGTAAATAGCAGGTCTAAACTCTTTCCATTGAGAGCCTCACTAAAAGAACCATACTCGCTGCAAGTTCCACCTGCCATCGTGCATCCTAAAATCAATTTGTTAATTTTATTGGGATGATTGAGCGCCATCTGTTGGGCAATCATCCCGCCCATGCTGACCCCAAAGACATGTGCTGCGGTAATACCCAATGCGTCCAGTAAGCCCACAGCATCATCTGCCATATCGGCTAGGCTGTAAGGCTGGGATGCGCGATCGCTTTTTCCAGAGTCGCGGTTGTCGAATAAGATGACCTGATAGCGCTGAGCAAGGAGTTCAGGGAACTCTGTGCCCCAGTCGAGCAGGCTAAAGCTGAGTCCGATGATCAGCAAAAGCGGTTCGCCTGTGCCGAGGATTTTGTAGTGGATGTTGCGATCGTTGATGGTGGTTTCAGGCATAATTTTTGCATGAGGAGTGCTGTAGCAATTGTTTTTCTGGTTCAGATAATTTGCTGAGCCAGTCAAAGGTGACTAACAGCGGAGTAGAGTGTGAAAGGCTCCGAACCGCTGCCAGACTAGTCAACCCGCTGCAATTGAACCCCATGATTTTAGAACTTAGGTGATTTCTGAGATAAAAGATACCGCTGAGGTAGGGGCAGATTTAACCGAAAGGTCTTGCCTCGGCAGGCATTGACTGCTGAACCTGCCCGTACAGGTATTTTGTTTTTGGAAAATCACCTTACTCTTTTCGCATTCCTCTGGCAGTTGCGTCAAATCCATCAGGAAGTTTTGTGGCATCGTTGTATATTGCTCCGTTCAGACTGGTGTTGTTGAAGATCGCCCCTCTCAAGACTGCGCTTCTCAAATCTGCATCTTGCAGGTTGGCGTTGCTCAGATCTGCTTCTACCAGATAGGCTTTTGTTAGAGTCGCTTTGCTCAAATTGGCACCGTCTAAGTTTGCTCTTCGGGCAAACGCACCGGTTAAATCTGCGCCCTGTAGATCAGTGCCTTTTGCCACCGCGTCTTGCAGCAGAATATTCTGCATTCGAGCGCTTGTGAGGAAGGCTCCAGACAGATCCGCTCCGGTGAAGTTAGCTTTTTCTAATTGGGCTTCCTTCAGGTCGATCGATTGCAGCTTGGCACCGGGTAGCATTGCTCCCGTCAGGTCAATTTCTGGCAACGGAATCGGGCTTTCTAGAGCCAGGTCATCGAGATGGGCACCGCTCAACAACGAAGTGCAGCTAGCGAAGGTCTCTGTCTCAGATGTAGCTTCAGATGTATTGGGACAGCGCCTCACCAAATTGGTTTCATACAGGAATCGGAGCACCTGTCCCTTCAGAACGCCGCCGTCTTCATAATTCTCTCGATTGTCTCCTTGATTCGAGAGAAATCCCAGCAGCGAACTTTTTTGAATTTCACTGTTGTCCTGCCGATCGCTGTCAAGCTGTCGCAACACATTCAATGTCCGTGCCCGGACAATCATTTGTGCTGTTCTGACTTTATTTTTGTCTTTTTCTGGAGATTGCTCCTTGAGGAAGTCCGTCATTGCATTAATATAGGATGTCATAACCTGGTTACGCTGGGTCTGTTCACTTCTGCTCTGAGCGTTGATTTCTCGTAGAGCATCTGCCTGTGACTGTTGAAAGCTAAAAATTCCCAGCACGACTGGAATTGCTGCGGTTCCCAAAAACAGGAGAATATCCCACAGCGTTCGATCGTTCAACCCTGTCCAGGCAGGAAGTCTGTGCGATCGAGCAGTCATCTTTTGACTAGAGATAATCTCAGAGACAGAGGTTTGATTAAGATTTGAACTCTCGGACTTTTGCGGTTGTACCATTTACCTTCTCCAGGAATACATCTATTGGGATTATTAGGTAGACGCAGCCTGGATAGATCGTGCTTGTTAGGTGGACTATATGCACATCTCAATCCGTTGTTAGCACAATCAACCCGACAAGATTTAAGCTGATACGCAACCAGTTTTTTTGTAGTGTAGCGCGAAGTACGCCACACTACAGAGGGCAATCAGCTTATCGCTGCTGCCAGGTGCCATCCGGCATACAGATGTAGGGTCCACGGATATCACCCGTTTTGTAATCTGTTTTACTTTCATACTTGCAGTCAGCCTTTGCAGGCGCAATCATCGTCAGTTGAATCCCAGCAGAGAGGAAGCTAAGCGAGAGGAACCAAAGCAAGGGCTTGCGAGTTTGACGAGGTAAATTTTTGCCTACCATGATCTTTCTCCTTTGTTGTTGAAAGTTGAGGGGGAATTGCAGTAGAAGCATCCTGAAATCTATAAAGCTAAGAGTCTATCAAGCCAGATTTATATCAAAGCTTAAGTGTTTATAAAGCTAGCTCACATTACTCAGCGATTGCACTTCAAGTCGATTGCACAATCGATCGAACTGGGTCTTTCCCTGTTTGATCATTCGATCGGTCAATGTTATTAAGCAGTTGATATTTTCATCACTGGCGCTATCCATTTCGTTAATTTCTTCGTTTAGATCAACCTGAAAGCGGTGGTAATTTCTTTCACACCCAGAGGCTTTCATAAAACTGCTCAGTTGAGAATCGACCGCTTCATTC
>JBBSFA010000532.1:0-3499 GCA_038239185.1 Elainellales cyanobacterium
ACAAGGGCGGTATTTCAGACGAAAAGAAAGCAGTCCGGCGGCGATCGCTGGCAGTCTGGATTCGGGAAACGCTGCTGGAGCTAGGACCCACTTTTATCAAGCTGGGGCAACTCTTCTCAACCCGCGCTGATTTATTCCCGATCGAGTATGTCGAAGAACTGTCTAAGCTGCAAGACAAAGTGCCTGCCTTTAGCTATGAACAGGTAGAAGCGATCGTCTTCCAGGACTTTGGCAAAACGATTCCGCAGCTTTACCGCAACTTTGACCCGATTCCACTGGCTGCTGCCAGCTTGGGGCAAGTCCACCGCGCTCAGCTTTTTTCGGGCGAGGAAGTCGTTGTTAAGGTGCAGCGACCCGGACTCAGAAAGCTATTTACGATCGACCTGGCTATCCTCAAAGATATCGCTCGCTATTTCCAAAACCACAGGGAGTGGGGGCGCGGACGTGACTGGATGGGGATTTACGGCGAGTGCTGCAAAATCCTCTGGGAAGAAATTGAATACCTGAACGAAGGACGCAATGCCGACACCTTCCGGCGCAATTTTCGCGGCGAGGATTGGGTGAAAGTGCCCCGCGTCTACTGGCGCTACAGCTCACCCCGCGCCCTGACTTTGGAGTACATGCCCGGTATCAAGATCAACCACTATGAGGCGATCGAGGCGGCTGGACTCGATCGCAAAGCCTTAGCGAAACTAGGCGCGAAATCCTACCTGCATCAGCTTCTAAACAACGGCTTTTTCCACGCCGATCCGCATCCCGGCAATATTGCAGTTAGCCCGGATGGGTCGCTGATTTTTTACGATTTTGGCATGATGGGACGTGTGCAGCCCGTCACCCGTGAGCGGCTGATGGATACGTTTTTTGGCATTGCCCAAAAGGATGCCGATCGCGTGGTGGCTTCGCTGGTTGCGCTGGGCGCACTGGCAGAAATGGAAGATATGGGTCCTGTGCGGCGATCGGTGCAGTTCATGTTAGATAACTTCATGGATAAGCCGCTGGAAGGTCAGTCCATCACTGCCATCAGCGACGATCTCTATGAGATTGCCTATGACCAACCCTTTCGATTTCCAGCTACTTTTACCTTCGTGATGCGGGCGTTCTCGACCCTAGAGGGCGTGGGCAAGGGGCTAGACCCTGACTTCAACTTCATGGAGGTTGCACAACCTTTTGCAATGCAGCTTATGAATAACGGAAACGGCACGAACAGCGGAATTTCAGAAAGTTTGCTAGGCGAACTGGGTCGGCAGGCGGCGCAGGTCAGCACCACCGCGCTCGGGTTACCTCGCCGCATTGAAGACACGCTGGATAAATTGGAGCGGGGCGACATCCGGGTGCGGGTGCGATCGATCGAATCCGATCGGCTGCTGCGCCGGATTAGCAGTGTCAACATGGGCACAAACTATACTTTACTAGTAGGGGCATTTACGCTATCTGCGACGATCCTATGGGTCAACCATTATCTTTGGCTGGCTGGGCTGGCAGCAGGGGCGGCAGCGATCGCCGCGATCGCCTTAATCCGGCTACTGATGCGGCTTGATCGATACGATCGGATGTTTTGAGCCTCGTCTGATTGGAGAGGAGGTAAGTTGAGTTTGGTGGAGGCATCGCCTTCAGCGACTAAACTACAAGTAGGACACCGATGCCGACAGCGCAAACATGAAACGTTTCTTCACGGGTCTAACCGATCCGGGGCTTCTCAGAGCAGTCAATCAAGATGATTATTTCATCGACCCACAAGGTCGCTTCTTTGTGGTGGCTGATGGCATGGGCGGACATGCTGGCGGACAGGAAGCCAGCCGCCTAGCAACGCACGCTATTCAAAGCTGTCTCAGCGCAGCATGGAGTTCCGAAAAAGCCTCGGATACGCTGCTGGAAACTGCCTTCTTAGAAGCCAATCAGCTCATTCTGCAAGACCAGGCGAAACACCCGGAGCGATCGGATATGGGCACCACTGCCGTCGTGGTGATGCTGCGAGACGGAACTTGGTGCGCCCACATTGGCGATTCCCGCCTTTATCGCCTCCGAGGTGCCAAGCTTCAGCAGATTACTGAAGATCACACCTGGGTAGCACGAGCGATGCGAATGGGCGATATTACGCCCGATCAAGCCCGGACTCACCCGTGGCGACACATTTTGTCTAAGTGCCTGGGGCGAGAAGATCTGCGCCAGATTGATGTGCAGCCGTTTGATCTCCAGCCCAACGATCGCCTCTTGCTATGCAGCGATGGATTGACCGAAGAACTGTCTGATCACCTGATCGCCCATCCGCTTAAAACAATCCGATCGTGCGATCGGGCTGCATCCGCGCTGGTCAACGCTGCCAAAGAGAAGGGCGGACGCGACAATATTACCGTGGTGATTGTGGCATTTGATGAAGCGGAACCTGTAACAGAGTTTTAACCTGAAATTCGCGCACAATTTGGAAGAGGTGCTGTAAGCTGATGCTGGTGCATTGCCTCTCTGTTTTGCGTCAGGTTTTTCATAATTCAGTTTCAGCCTTAGTTTTGGTTTGATATGCGATCGACCTCGGTCTCTTCCTCCCGCAAGCGCCTTTCTCCGCTGGCGAGATTTACCCGCTTCTGCCGCCGTTGCTTCACGGGCTTAATAATTTTGATAATGCTCGGCTTGGGCTATAAGCAGATTGAAAACTTTCTGCATCCGCCCCAGGCTGTTTTAGTGCTGGGTGGCTCTGTGGAACGCGAAAAGTTTGCGGCAGCCTTTGCTCAAGCCCATCCCGATCTGCCCGTCTGGATTTCTTCAGGCAGCAACCCAGAATATGCGGAGTGGGTGTTTCAGGAGGCTGGAATTGCCCCCGATCGCCTGCATCTGGACTACCGAGCGGTGGACACGGTGACGAATTTCACAACTTTGGTCGATCAATTTAAGCTGCAAGGCATTGACAACCTCTATCTGATTACCTCCGACTATCACATGCGCCGCGCTTCAGTAATTGGCGAGATTGTGTTGGGGAGCCGTGGGATTGACTTTGAAACAGTGGAAGTTCCGTCGCGATACTCACCTGAGCCATTGAATAAGGCAATCCGGGATGGGGCAAGGGCAGTTTTGTGGGTGACAACGGGCAGCACTGGCTCTAGCTTTGCGAATGTTATGAGCCAAAAATAAGTGTTCAGTCAAAAAACCTGCGGCGAAAATGGGAAGAGATCCAATGGGAAGAGATCCGAAGTAGGCAATCTTTTGACAGGCGATCGACAATAGAAGGGTAAGTTCTTCAGCTCGATCGCGCCTAACTTCCGTGCTTCACTCTTCACCCGCCTGGACTATGCCAAACTCTGAGGATGTCCAGCCTCCTCCCCCGGATTACCCTCAAGCCGCAGAAGAATTGCTCGATGAGTCCATCCTGAGTACGGTGCTGGATATCGTAGAGGCGATCGAAACTGCGGAGGAGTTGGCTTTGCTAGAAACGCTGACCTCGGCTCAAAAACGGCAGGTTTGGGCTGCAATTTCGGATGAGCAAAAGCTGCGGCTGAAGCAAATTCGT
>JBBSFA010000533.1:0-3491 GCA_038239185.1 Elainellales cyanobacterium
AGCGCATCTACGAGATAACTCGATTCCGTATGCGTTTGACTACCGCATCAAAACCAAATCGGGTGAGTGGAAATGGGTTGCTAATTTTGGCAAAGTGGTGGCTTATGACGAACAGGGAAATCCGCAGCGGATGACTGGAATGCACAAAGATATTAGCGATCGCAAACTGTTTGAACTAGAACTGCAACAGGCAAAAGAAGAAGCCGAAGCCGCAAACCAAGCAAAAAGCGTATTTTTGGCAAACATGAGTCACGAGCTACGAACGCCACTCAACGTCATTTTGGGCTTTACTCAAGTGCTGCATCGTGATTCATCCCTATCGCTAGGTCAGCAGGAAACAATTCAAACGATTCATCGCAGTGGTGAGAATCTGCTGAGCCTGATCAACGATATCCTCGACCTTTCCAAAATTGAAGCCGATCGCGCAGCCATCGAACCCAGCAATTTTGATCTGCTTGAATTTCTACAAGCGCTTGAAGAGATGCTGCGCCACCGAGCCGAAGCGAAAAACCTGAAGTTTCGCTTCGAGATTGCTCCAGATGTACCCCAGTTCATTACCACTGATATCAACAAATTGCGTCAGATCTTAATCAACTTACTGAGCAATGCCATCAAATTCACCGATCGAGGGAGCGTAACCCTCCGGGTAAAAGCCGAATCTTTTGAAGAAAATAGTACACAAGAAAGCAGCTTAGAATTCTCTGGTTCTGCGATCGCTCAAGCTAACGCTAAAACGCTCTTGGTCTTTGAAATCGAAGACACAGGGGTTGGAATAGCAGACAATGAGATTCAGGATATATTCGACGCATTTGTCCAAAGTCATTCTGGAAAAATGGTCACGGGCGGAACCGGACTGGGGCTAACCATCATCCGCCAATTTGCCTACTTAATGAATGGGGAAATTTCAGTCACTAGTGTACTGGGGAAAGGCAGCACATTTTTTATTCATCTCCCTGTCCAGGTTGCCGAAGCCACAAGTGTTCCGGCTCCTGCACCTCAGCGACAGCTCGTTGGCTTAGCGCCGGGTCAGCCCACATATCGCATTCTGATCGTGGATGATCAGCCTGAAAATCGCTTGCTCTTGACCAGGCTCATGACTCAGTTGGGGATGGATATCCGAGAGGCAACCAATGGACAGGAAGCCGTCACGCTCTGCCAGCAGTGGCACCCTCATCTGGTTTGGATGGATATCCGGATGCCCGTGCTGAATGGCTATGAAGCGACTCAGCAAATTTACTCCCTCTCGACGGAGCCATCCCCGATCGTGATTGCGCTGACGGCGCAAGCCTCCATGAGCGATCGCACCCTAGCCGCCACCTCTGGCTGCAACGATTTCATCACCAAACCGTTCAATGAAAACCTCCTCTACGACAAAATGGCAGAGCATTTAGACCTGCAATTTGTCTATGCAGAAGCTCCTCCGATTTCAGGCCCCTATTGCTTGACCCCTCAAAGCCCTGCGAAACCCTTAACTCCTGAAAGTCTGGCTGAAATGCCAGCCGATTGGCTTACCGCACTGTATAGCGCCGCCCAAGTTTGCGATGAAGAGGATATTGAACAGCTTCTTCAGCAAATCCCGGACTCTCATGCCTCTATCGCCCATCAACTCAGGCAACTTACTCATGATTACCAATTTGGACAGATTAAACACCTCCTGCAAAACCAAGTCGATCGCGATGGTTAATCCCCGCATTGGATTAACGCAAGACCGGAAAATGATGAAAAACCCTCCCACTATCTTGATTGTTGACGATCAACCCAACAACATTCGTACCCTCTCTACCCTGCTGACTGGGGAAGGGTATAAAGTCCGAAAAGCCTTGAATGGTGAAACCGCTCTGGAAGCCGCTCATGCTCTCCCGCCAGACCTGATCTTGCTTGACGTGATGATGCCAGAAATGAGCGGCTACGAAGTTTGTTCTGCATTGAAGGCATCGATCGACACACGCGAGATTCCAATCATTTTCCTCAGCGCCTTATCGGACATTTCGGACAAAACTCAAGCCTTTGCAGCAGGTGGATTAGACTACATTACCAAGCCCTTTCAGGTAGAAGAAGTGTTGCTGCGGGTGAGTCACCAATTGACGATTCGCTCCCAGCGGCAAGAACTAGTTGAACAAAACGATCGGCTTCAGCAAGAAATTGCACGACACCAAAGCGCGCAAGCCGTGATTCAGCGGCAGGCTGAACAGGAGCGCCTACTGAGTGAACTGATCCGCCACATTCGTCAATCTTTGAACCTCGATGAGATCTTAACGATTTCGGTTGAGGAAGTTCGACGCTTACTGC
The DNA here is from genome assembly GCA_038239185.1 of Elainellales cyanobacterium. Classification (GTDB taxonomy): domain Bacteria; phylum Cyanobacteriota; class Cyanobacteriia; order Elainellales; family Elainellaceae; genus FACHB-886. The sequence continues at coordinate 2,290 of JBBSFA010000533.1, forward strand.
AAGTCGATCAGGTGCTAGTTTTTCAATTTAAATCCGACTGGAGCGGCAAGGTTGTCGCAGAGTCAGTCAATTCAACCGGATTCTCTGTGTTGGGTCAAACCTTTGATAGTTCACCTTGGGTAGAGTCCTGGCAGGCGTTGTTTGACCAGGGTCAGACTGATCTGGAGGCGAATGCTTATAGCAACCTTCAGATGAATTATGCTGAGCTATTGGCAACTCCCCAAATTCGGGCGAGTCTAGCTTTTCCCATCCTGCATTTAGATAAACTTTGGGGCATCGTCGTTGCTCATCACTACTTTACTCCTCATAGCTGGGTTGAATGGGAAGTCGATTTCTTGCAGCAATGCACAGCTCAGTTGGCGATCGCGATTCAACACTCGGAGCTATATCACCATCTAGAAGAGCAAGTCCAGAAGCGCACGGCTGATTTGCAAAAAGCGCTTGAGTTTGAAACGCTGCTAAAACACATTACCGACACGGTGCGGGACAGTTTGGATGAGCATCAAATTTTGCAGGCGGCTGTAGAAGAACTCTCGCAAGGGCTAGCCCTAGCCTGTTGTGAAGCCTACCTGTACAGCGACGATCGATCGACTTCTACGCTGACTTATCAGAGCGCATCGTGCAGTTCTGCGGCGATCGGACAGGCTGTGCCTGCTACAGATGAATTGCACCAGCAACTGCTGCAAAAACAGCTCTTTCAATTCTGCTGGCATCAACCTGATTCCAGCCAACGGTACGCCGGATATGCGGTGTTAGCTTGTTCGACGTTTGATGACCAGCAAGTGTTGGGAAGCCTGTGGTTGTTTAGATCTGAAGAATCTGGCTTCACCGATTTAGAAATTCGGTTAATCAAGCAGGTGGCAAACCAATGCGCGATCGCCCTTCGTCAGTCTCGCCTCTATCAGGCAGCCCAAACCCAAGTGAGAGAACTGCAAAAGTTGAATCAATTGAAAGATGACTTCCTGCACACCATATCTCACGAGCTTCGCACCCCGATCGCCAACATCAAAATGGTGATCCGCCTGCTGATGATTGCCACAGATGAGAAAAATCAAGCGATCGAAGCATCATTTGATGAAAACATATGGCTCTACAGGATTTGCTATGCTAGTGTATCTTGAGATACAGATTTGAGCCATGCAACCTTTACTCACTCAATTGCTCGGACTGCCTGGAATTGAAGTCGAAAATTATCACCAACA
>JBBSFA010000534.1:0-3490 GCA_038239185.1 Elainellales cyanobacterium
AGGGGTGTGATCTTTCACTTACTTGAAGCCGAGCACGGCTCTGATGGCGCCTTCAAGCTGCATTGGCTCAATCCCCAGGCCGCGAAAAAGACGGCGACCGACGCGATCGTCTTCCGTCAATGCCAGCAAAAAATGCTCGACGGAAATAAAATCATCCTGGAACAGCTTGCGAGAAGCTTCGGCTTTGTCGAGCAGGATGTCTAGCCCCTGCCCCAGATAAAGCTGTCCATCTGAAGCGACTCTAGGCTGCCGCTGGGCAAACCCTTCGATCTGCTGCTTTAGCCGACCGGGATCAACACCTGCTTTGTTCAGCATCGTGTCAGCCACGCCTTCCAGATCCAGCGTGGCGATCGCCAAATGCTCGACCTCTAGCTGTTGGTGGCGATAGCTCCGCGCAACATCCTGGGATTTGACAATCGCCTCCCAGGCTTTTTCGGTGAACTTGCTAGGGTCAGTAGGCTGCATACGCGACAGGCAAAGGAGACAAACTCAAGAGAGAACAACTGCGACACGCACAGATCAGAAAACTGCCGCTCAGCCCGAAAAATTCAAATAAAAAATTCAAAGATTCGGTTGAGACAACAAACTTACTTTAGAGCAGATGCCAGATCCAAAGTCTCATCAGATCTGAGGTCTAAGCGATCGCCTAAAGCGGGTCGTGTCAGCGACTTTAGTATAGCAATCTGAGGCAGTTCCCTTGCTGTATCTGTTGGACAATCTCCGAAGAGACTCGACGGTTCGGGAGTAATTCGTTAAGCGAGTATTAAGTTTTGAAACTAAAGCAATAAGGTTTAATAGCGTTTTTCAAGAGGGCTTTTGACCAGAAGACGCTAGGGGTGGAGTTCTAGGCTAAATTAGACTTAAAATCAAGAAGTGGCGATCGTCGTCTCTCATCACTTAATCAACGAATTGCCATTGTCCTCCCTCTATGGTCAGACAGACAAACTTTTGTCAAGTGACTACAATTGATTATTATCTGGTAACAAGCAATCTAGCCGCGACTCTGACCTAGGTTCGTTTCGCTTTTGAACAAAATGCAACTAGTTGAAACTAAAAGCGCTACTTTGCACGTCTTGTTCTTGTGGCTTTCAGCTTTGTGCCGGAATTAGCAGCCCCACCTGGAACGCCTTTATATCTAGCAAATTGCTCAGCGCAAGTAAGGCTTTAGTGCGAATTGCTCTTAGTGCAATCGAGTAGTGCAATCGAGTTTTGGCTTTGAGCCTAGTTTTAACCAGGCTAAGGTCAACCAGGCTAAGGCAAGTGCATTTACCTCTAAACGCTGCCTTCTAGACAATTCGATCGCGCTGCTATGAACTGCCTTGGACGGGTATCCAGTCAAATTGTGAAATCAACCAGCCACATCTAAATCTACATTTTCTCTCGAAAAACCGCAATACAAGCTTTGAGAAGTACCCTCACTCTAATAGACAAGCGATATGACTACTTTTGACGATATTTACCAATTTTTCCGTAATCCCCCCCCATTCTACCTTAACAAGGAGTTGGCAGTCTGCTATGTGCTGGCTATCCTGTTGCGTCGGGATTCCTATGGCACTGAGCTGATTAACCTGCTGGAAAATGAGCATCCGAACTATAGACTGTCGGATACGGTGCTCTACAGTGCGCTCAAGTTTCTGGAAGATGCCAACGCCATCACTGGCTACTGGAAGAAGGTTGAGGGGCGAGGAAGACCCCGGCGGATGTATCAAATTTGTCCCGATTGGCAGCAGCAGGCGATCGAACTCGCGCGGCTTTGGCAGGGCTATGTGGGGCTTCCGGCTGTTGCATCGCGGCAATAGGGTTGTCAGATGTTTGCGCCAGGGCAGGGACTATGAACGATCGCATCAGATGATTTCTGCGCGATGATTTAAATAGTCTTAAATAGTCCGTCTTACTGCCGATTCGTTTTCGGTTCTACCGCTCATGCAAATGCCAATTCTTTCATCCACTGCTCTACTGACAGCTCTGATGTCGGTAGGGCTGCTTTTTTTTATTCGCGCTTCGACCAAAGACCGGATTCAAGTCGCTAAGCTGGTGACTTCACAGCAGGGAGAACCGCTGTTGGAGGAAATTCAGCAATATTTTACAAAGCGATCGTATCGGCTGACGGCAGTTGATCAAGCTAAAAATCAGGTGACGTTTGAAGGGCTGGTGCGCTCTAGCGTTTTTCTAGCGGTTTTTCTGACTCTACTGGCGGCGATCGGCTTGCTGTGTGTGGCATTGATGCTGTCTTTTGGATTTCCCGATGCGGCTCAGTTTTTGCCAGCGCTGGCGTTGCTAGCTCCGATCGCGGGTCTGTTTTATTGGCGGAAATCTGCCCGCCCTGAGCGAGTGCTGCTGCAAGTGGAGACTGACTTGGCTGGGACGATCAACCCTTCTCAGAGCATCTTGACCGTCACCGCTCACCGCGATGAGCTAGCCGAGTTGCAGCGATCGCTGAGCCTAACGCTTGTAGAGCCTGAGGATTAAATAAATCTCGATCGAGCTTGCTGAGTTTCTGTCAACTGGTTTTCTATTGCCTGCCAGTTAGACTGCTCAATCTGCTGAATCACCTGATCGAGCTGCTGCCGATATTGATGGAGCGATCGCAGCAACGCCTGCTGATTATATTTCGCCATCATCAGCCCTAGCTCTGGATTGCCGCCACCGACGCGGCTCGTATCGCGGAATCCAGAGCTGGCAAATTTTTCCGCCAGCTCTAGCACGGCTGGATCAGCTTCCTGGAGGCAGGCGGCGATCAGGCTGCTGCTGACCATCACGGGCAGATGCGAGATCCAGGCGACTGCGCGATCGTGATCTGCCGGATTGCAGAGATACAGGCGGCAATGCAGCGATCGCACTAGCTCCGCCACGGTTTCCACCGCACCGGGCGGCGTTGAGTCGATCGGCGTGAGCACATAGGCTTTGTCGGTAAACAGTCCAGACAGGGCAGCATCCAAGCCGCTTTCGGCAGTGCCCGCCATGGGATGCCCGCCCACAAAATTTTGCCAAAGCGGTGCGATCGCTTCGACCACAGATGCTTTAACCGATCCGACATCCGTTAACACCGTTGCGGGCGGTAGGGATGGGATCAGTTGCTCAACGGTCGATCGGATTGCACCCAGCGGCATACAGAGAAATATAACTTCGGCGGTTGCCATCAGCTTGAGTTCAGTGCTCGCCTGATCCACGATGCCACGAGCGATCGCTTGCTCGGCGGTTGCGGGCTTGCGGCTTACGCCCAGGATGGTATGTCCTAGCTGACGCAAATCGATCGCCAGCGATCCGCCAATTAGCCCTAGCCCAATAATGCCAATCCTCATGCTTTTAGCCTGTTGAGTTCCAATCTGATTTTTGCGCGAAAGCTATCCTTTCGCGCAAAAATCGGGAATAGCCTTTCCTGCGGTGTCCTATGAGCGTCCCTATGAGCGTCGTTGTCTTTGGCAGTATCAATCTGGATCTGGTTGCTCGATCGCCGCGAATTCCAGTCCCCGGTGAGACCTTGACGGGG
>JBBSFA010000535.1:0-3488 GCA_038239185.1 Elainellales cyanobacterium
GATGGGGGTATTGGGGGGATATTGGGCCTGCTAAAGGAGTCAGCGACCTGTTAACCAACAAATTGGTGGAGGGCGGTTCCTACAGCGTGATTGAGCGGAGTAAAGTGGCGGCAGTGCTCGCAGAACAAAATCTGGGGCAAGATGGACGCATCGATCCGGCAACTGCGGCGCAGGTCGGACGGATTTTGGGCGTTGATGCGGTGATTGTGGGTTCTATCACCCGCTTTAATCTGCAAGAAGGCGGCTCAGGCGGCAGTGTTTTAGGAATTGGCGGCAACAGTCGGCGGCACAGCGCCGAAGTGCAAATCACGGCAAGATTAGTCAACACGACCACAGCCGAAATTTTGGCGACGGCACAAGGAACTGCGGAAGCCAAGCAGGGGGGCGGTGGTTTCTCCGTCGGTGGACTCGTCAATTTTGGTCATGATAACAACAACACGGACGGGCTGTTGAGCAAAGCGGCAGATGATGCCGTCAGCCAAATTGCCACCTCTTTTTCTAGCGAAGCCTCCAAACTGGCTGCTTTGCCACCCTCTTTGCCTAGCGTGGAGGCGATCGTGGCAGATGTTGCAGGCGGTCAGGTCATCATTAACAAAGGCAGTCAGGATGGCTTCCGCACGGGCATGAAACTGTCGATTTTGCGGGTGGTGCGCGAGGTCAAAGATCCTTCAACCGGAGCCGTTTTGCGAACTGTGACTTCTCCGGTGGGTCAGATTGAGCTGACTGAAGTTGATCCTGGCTCCTGTGTGGGTCGAGTGGTCAGCGGTACAGGATTTCGGGTCGGCGATCGCGCAGTTGCAGCGCAGTAGAACCCTGCTCTGACTCCTATCCTCATGCGCCGAAGCTAAAGAGGTGATGGACTCACACTGATCTAGCGTATACAGTAACGCATCGTTCTCAGGATTGATGCGTTACTTCGCGATCGCATTGCGCCAGATTTTGGTGACCAGTCGAATGCCTGAAGTTTGCGTAACTGAGCACTGAGGGGTCGAGAAATATAGGGTTTAAGACTGCCCCGCCAGCTTTTTCCAGTCTTGAATCGCAGCATTATTCCAGAGCCAGTTCTTACTCAGCGCTTGCGGACGGAAGTGATCGGGATCGCTGGCAACCACCATTTGATAAATCTTGGTCGTTTTACTAGCGATGCTTTGCTGCTCCTCGATCGGTTGATTAGTCGCAACCTGTTGCAGTGCCAATGCCACACCCGCATAGGCGGTCAGCATATCGCGATCCATGATCGGCTGACTTGCCGCCTCCGTAGGCGATCGCCCAGCCACGTTGATTTGTCCGTTGTTCAGCAGCGCGATCGCCTGCATCCAGGTTTGTCTTGCCTTAGACGGATCGCCTTGAGCATAGTAAACAAACCCTAATGCCTGATGATAGGAGACTGACTCTGGTGCGCCCTGAACTGCGCTTTCCCAGGCTTGCTGCACATCTGCCAGCTTGTACTGGGGATTGCCTTGCTTCACGCCCTGCCAAGCCAACCGCCCCTGCAAAAAGTGGGTGTCTGCATCGTCTTGATAATCTTTGGGAACAGCCGCCAGCGCTGCTTTTGCTTCGGTTAACGCATTGCGATCGAGCAGCACCACAACGGCTTGCTGACCTTGAGCAACCTGCCTCTTGCCAAAGCTGCTGAGGGCGATCGCTTTGACTTGCGCCGTAGAGCTTGATGCCAGCTTTTGGCTCAAAGACGCGGGTGGTGCGTTCGCATCTAGTGCGGCAGTCGGTGAAACATTACCAGGATTCGGATTGTACGTCTGGTTGAGTCGGTAGCCCAAAAACGCTACGGCGATCGCGGCGACTGCGCCTAGTGCAGGCAGCAGGATTACCCGGCGGGTGAGCCTAGCGGTACGGCGATCGCGACGCTCTACGGGCAATGCCTGCACCATTCCAGCGGAGAGATCGTAGCCGCTGTCTGGGTCAGGAGCCTCATTAAATAGCGTGATGGCAGCGTTAGTTGTTGAGGGGCGATCGGCGCTGCCTAAAGCTTTGAGGGCAGGCTGATTCTCTTCATCGAGTCGATCGTCGCTGAGCAAATCATCGAGATCTGCCTGCAAATCGGCAGGGAGTTCTGTCTCGGCGAAGCTGAGCTGTCCTGCACCCGTCATATTTTCCTCAGAGACTTGGGTGGTTAACTGGCGAATCCAATCCAGGGTGTCAACTTCGCTGGTTTCAGCCGTATCCAGATCAGCGTTGTCAAAGTCGTCTATGGTTTCGTCGATCCAGCCGCTTACAGGTTTTACAACAAAGTCATCTTCTGGATTGTCTTCACCCATGACTGCCCGGACGATCAGATCGTTATCCGTGGGCATCTGAGAGTCGTCTGTGATGAAGCTGGCAGGCAGCAGCGTATTTTCATCCAGCGTCAGCGATGGGAAGCTGCCGTAAGCTTGCGGCATAAACACCAATCGATCGGCAGGATTTTCAAAGCTGTGATCGATCGCGGTCAAATACCCATCAAAGTCTGGATGCAGATAGAGAATCGGCAAAGCCCAGTAAAGCTGATGCGATCCGTAAGCCGAGATCAGCCCCTGTCTTGCCCGACTCAGGCTGAGGTCGATCGGATAGCCCTGCTTCAGGTTGCGATAGAACAGCCAGGTTAAAGTCAATGCCACGCTGTCAGGGATTTGCTCTGCCATTGCCAGCACGGCTGGAATGCCGCGACTCACCAAGGCTTCGGCTAAATTGCGTTCGCGCTCATTGACGGGATCAGAGGTGGCTGCATAGGCACCTCGGCAAGAGTTAAACACCGCGAGCCGGATGCCGTTGTTGACCAGTAGCCCTGCCAAATCATCGCCGCTGAGAATTTCTGTCAGTCCGGTGCGATTGTTCACCAGATATAAGCTACCGCCCGCGCTGCTTAAATCGCTGTGCCCAGAGTAATGTAAGACTTGGTAGTGCCCTTGCTCCAATGCCTGCGTCAGTTCTTCCCGTCCGGGCTGATCCAACGTCGTGAGCTGAATTTCCGGCAGCGTTTCTTCACGCTGCGGCGTGCTAGGTGAATTGGTATTGTAAAGCTCTTGCTGGAGTCGAGCGGCTTCTTGTGTGAGCTGTAGGCGTTCCTGATCATCCGGTGCGGCGATCACCATCAAAATTCGTAAAGGCTGATCGCTATCGATCGGCTGCGGCAAGCGCTCACCCATGATCCGCTGCGTCGGCTGGTAGCGCGAGAAAATTACATTCGTACCTGCCGCCAACGGACGCGCCGCCGCGCTCAGGGTTTGCTGTACCCGTTCGATCGGCACATCATTGCCATACATCACTTCCCACGGTAGGCGCGGCAAGCGCGAGCCTTTTAACCCCACCCGCAACCGCAATGCCTCACGACGATTTTGGGCGATGCCTTGAGCGGTGACCCAACTGTCCCGCAGGGTTCCCTGAAACATGGCGCTGTAAAGCTGCTGACCCAGGTTAATCAAACTCAAGGAGCTAGCATCTGCGCCAGACATTGCGCCAGACATCGAGTCAGATAGAGCCTCTGTGACGGA
>JBBSFA010000536.1:0-3486 GCA_038239185.1 Elainellales cyanobacterium
ATCGCCCGTTTTGCACCCTGTAACGACTCAAACGTGCGGCGAATCAGCGGTTCGCGGGCAGGCGTGAGGACTTGAATGGTCACATCATCGGGGATCAACGAGTGTTCAATCAGGTGACGCACAAAGTCGAAGTCGGTTTGTGAAGCGGAAGGAAACGCGACTTCAATTTGTTTGAATCCGATCGCCACGAGGGTTTGAAACATTCGCAGCTTGCGATCGATATCCATCGGTTCAATCAGAGCTTGGTTGCCGTCGCGCAAATCGGTACTGAGCCAGATCGGCGGACGGGTAATAGTTTGGTTAATCCAGGTGCGATCGGGCAAATCAACGGGCTGAAACGGGCGATATTTGGCAGCAGGATTGGTCAACATGATCGTTTTTTCCTTTGTCGTTTGTAGTGTTTTTTGGAGTCATAGATTGAAATCGCAGCATTGGGGCTGTCAGGCTGTCTGTCTTGACGCATGTCCTGACAACCCATGCACAGTCGCAGAAATGCCACAAAAAGAGCGTTCAGTTGCATAAACACCTCCAGAAGGATATTGACAGAGAGATATTGAAAATGCAGCAAAGAATTCTCTACTAGAGAACTCCAGCGGCATCTGAATTGGGAAAAACTTGGTTTATGTCAAAATTTACTGCCCAACGGGCAGCAGCAGCGCTTGAAGGAATAGTTGAAGAGATGGGCGCTTCATGAGACAAGAAAGGTGAGCGATAGAACTTCACGTTCCTTATCATAGACGGATCGATCGCGAGGGTCAAGGTGTTTTTTGACTTTTCTGGAGCGATCGCCATACAGAGAGCTTGGAGAAAGCCTAGATCTGGTAGCTGATCAGCTTTGCAGCAATCAGTTTGGCTGGATTATCTGGATTCCTGACTTTTACGTCTTTGATCTGAAGGTCAGAATTGGCGATCGCCTCAAGGCTCTTTTTGTCTTCTCTAGAAAAAGAGTCATATTTGCTTTTACTGATGAGGGCAAATAGGCGAAAGGACTTTTCAGGAGGATATTCAATGCCAAGATAGTTGTAAACTTTACCAGGGTGTTCTATCTGCCACATGCCTCTAATTCTTAAATTGGTGATTCCTAAAGGATCAACTTTATTGACGCGGCCTAGCTCTTTAGTTTGGCTAAATTCCACTTCAGGAATTGTCAGGACTCCGTTTGCTATAGTCGTCCGAATCTTCTCATAAATTTCTCTGCTAGCAGCATAGCAATCACCGTAGACTAGCCACAATGCAGTCAAATTGTTGGTTTTATTGATTGAGCCAATTGCATAAATAATATCTTTTTCATGCCAATCCTCACAGTTACGACAGGCTGCCGTGATCATTGGACTATTGCTAAATAGTTTTGCAGATGGGTACGAACTATTAAGCGCGATTTGCGAACTCTCTGATTGTATCTTTTTAACTTCTACTGCATCTCCGTTAATCAGCATGAAATCTGGAGGATTATTTTGATTGCCAAAATATGAAAAAGTTCTTTCATAAGCAAGGTTCTTTTTGCCTTCATCAACCTCATTTATTGTGTCAGCGAAAATATCTTTGATGAAAGCTTCTAGCGCATCGCCCACGCTATTAATCCGAATCCGACTTTTATAAAAGCTTTCTACATCTGTAATTCTATAATTAACGACTACCTGAATTGCTCGGATAATATTTGCCATATGTCAGATAGAGGATTCAATCAAACTAGATTTAAGCTGAGTTGAAGCGACTGTCTTGAGAAGGCTTCAGCTTTGTTTAAGTCAGGTTCCAACAAAGTCTCTTGGATTGCTTTTGCCAATATATAGCTAAAGTTGACTGGAACGGCGTTCCCGATCATTTTATATGCCGCAGCCAAGTCATGATAATGAAAAATAAAATCATCTGGAAAAGTTTGGATTCTCGCGCATTCTCGAATAGATAGCCTGCGATAGGGAAATGGCGAATCTGGATCAAAAATCCATTGATCTTTAGCAATGTGGATCATCGGATTAGCTTGCGGATGAATAGGAGCGTGCCGTCCTCCCGCTTGAATCGTGAAAGAAGGCTCATCCCAAGTTCGCACGCGATTTCTAGACATATACATGCTGGAGAAATCACCTTGCATGTATTCATGATTGGGAACATGGCAAGCATCTCCATTTGTTTTACTTCTACCGATCGCAGGTAATTCTGTCCCCCACAAATCTCCGATCGCTTGCTTAAGCATACAGAGCGCGGGCGATGGCTTGATCTGACTGAAGGAAAACCTTTTATTTAAACGGTGATGAAAGCCGATAAAAATAACGCGCTTCCTCTCCTGGGGCACATTATAGTGCTTTGTGTTGAGGAGCTTATAGGCGATAATGTAACCCGCTTCTTCAAACGCTGAGATGATGTTGCTTAATGAAAAACCATGCTTCTTATGCAGCATTCCAGAAACATTTTCAGCAAGGAAAAATAGGGGCTGTTTGTCTTTGAGGATGCGAACATATTCTAGAAACAGCTTTCCGCGATCGTCCTCTAAACCCCGTTGTATTCCAGCTTCGCTCCAGCTTTGGCAGGGTGGGCCACCGATAATGCCAACACAATCAGGAATTTCTTCAGAAGCAATATTTCTTATATCACGCTGATCAAGCTTGGTTTGCTTGTGGTTGCGCTCGTAAGTTTCCCAAATGTCCTTGTCATACTCATTTGCCCAGGCAATCTCAAAACCTGCTTTGCGAAAGCCTAAATCTAGTCCTCCACACCCTGCGAATAAAGCAACAACATTGTTCTGCATTGGTTGCTATCTACTCCAAAACATAACTTACAGCGCTTTACTCTTAGTTAACTATGGTTTTTCAATTGAAAATTTCTGTAATACACTGAGAGTCCTAGCCTTGAGAATTTTACCTTGAGAGCTTCAATATATATCAACTTTTCCAAACAAATCTCTGGAAAGCGCGACTTCCGCTAGGTTTCTGGAATTATTCTATCGAAAATCGATTCAGAATAAAGAGGAATGCAGCATAAACCGCCGAGATATTGAGGGCATAAATCGGCAGCAAGAGGATTGCCTGTAAGATAGAGAGGCTTTACAGCGATCGCCTCCCAGAACCCCAGTCCAGAAAGCTTATGCATCGTCTTGCTACACTACCCGGCGGCTGGAACCCAACTGCCGAAGGAGTCATCTTTGTCGAACAGCAGCCTGCGCCGATCGTCCTGATTACGGCGGCGGATACGGACATTCAAACCTTGGCGGCTGCCACAGCACAGCTTCCAGCAGATTTTCCAGCAGTGCGGGTTGTGAACCTGCTGCAACTTCAGCAGCAGTTGACGATCGATACCTATGCAGAAGATGTGCTGAGCCAAGCGCAGGTGATCATCGTGCGGGTAATTGGGGGGCGATCGTATTGGAGCTATGGGCTAGAGGTGGTTGAAGAACTGGCGCAACGCACGGGTGCAAAGCTGATTATCTTACCAGGAGACGAGCGACCTGACCCTAATTTACTCAGCCATTCAACGGTTTCGTTGACGGAAGCA
>JBBSFA010000537.1:0-3486 GCA_038239185.1 Elainellales cyanobacterium
CAGGGTGACAGCCGCAGTGAGCCGCTGCCGTAAGTTTCCGCCAAGTCAGCCAGATGCCGCAGTTGGTCAGATTGTAGTTGCCCCAACGGCAATGCTATCCCGATGTACGAGCCGCCCCGCTGTGGGTGAATCCCTAAATGCGAAGGGCGCGATCGATCGATTCTCTGAACATCACGCAGAACGTGCACACATCCGATCTCACGAACCAGATAATCTTCCAAATCGATCGCCGCTAACACCTGCTTTAACCTGGGCTTGCCAGTGGGCGATCGGGTTCCTGAAGTCGGCTTAACCTGATCCAAATAAGCCAAAGCCAAAGCTGCAACCACTACAACACAATCTTCTGGCTTCAACAGGAAATATCTTGCCGCTGAATATTTTTTTGCTAAATTAATTCCCGCTAAGCTGAGGCAAAAGTAAACGCCAGCCGTAACCCCTGCATTTTGCTTGACTTCAACCGCTGTAAACTGAATATCGTTAGGCTGCTGCTGGATTGAAGCCTGTTCGCCGCCATCTAAGCCAATGCTGAATTTAGGAGAAAGCCCGACTAGATCGGCATGACTCGACAAATACTCATCTAATTGCCGCACCAACGGATGGGTATTCACCAACTGGGTCAAATCAATTCCCGCTGTTGGGCTTGCCATGATGTTGCGAAGATGGTCTACTTCGCGAAGCGGCGCTGCCAGTCCAGCCGCCTGAAGCTGACCTAAAAGCAGGTTCGGCAGCGTTCCTGCTAGTCCGCGAATTTGAATGTTGGCGCGATTTGTAATGTCGATCGCCCCTGCGCCCAAGCGATCGCTCACTTCTGCTAATACCCGACCTTGCTGGCTGCTCAACAAGCCGCCTGGGATTCGCAGACGAACCAGTTGCCCATCCTGAGCCATAGTCGGAGAGAACAAGCTAGGGCAACCGCTAGCTGGCTGGACGACATCGTGAGGGCTTAAATTAACAGGGCTTGAATCGATCGATCGAATAGACAAAACAGGGACTCCTTCCCCATGCGACGCAGGGAATCGAGAAGCAGAGCGCCGAGAGGCACCCCCTGAGCTAGCGTTCTGACTGGAGGCTCAACCTTGCCTCATCACAGTTGCGGCACAGTCCTGGAATTACACCAGCGTTTCCCAGCTTTCAGGCTTATAGAGCGTATCACACTGAAACGGACATCTCTCGATCGCCTAATCTTTCTTAAGGAAGTCACTCATTTAGCCAATTTGCTTCGATCGACTGCTGTAAAACGCCCTACAAGCCGCTATAATAGAGCCTACGAAGCGATCGCGGGTGTAGTTCAGTGGTAGAACGTCAGCTTCCCAAGCTGAATGTCGTGGGTTCGAGTCCCATCACCCGCTTCTAAGAAAATAAGCTTAAAAGCCCTCTAGTAGAGTAGAGGGCTTTTAAGCTGGTTAATTTTTCAATGAGTATGTATGTTCTAAATTTTTTGGGCATTTTTAGGGAAGTTTGGAGATTTTTATGGGGTAGGTTTGGGGTAAACTAAGATAGAACTAAAGCGTTTACCCCAGGAGACCACTATGTACTCCAAAGGCTCTTCACAACGGGCTTCCAAAGGCTCTGTCCAGATCAAATCTTCTAATGGTCGGCTCCAGCTCGCTTTCTCCTACGGTGGCAAACGCCACTATTTGAGCCTAGGTATTCCTGATACTAAGTTCAACCGCAAAGCCGCTGATGCGAAGGCAAAGCTGATCGAGTCGGATATGGCATACGATCGCTTCGATGCCACTCTCGCCAAATACAAGCCCCAATCCGCGCTCAGCACGGTTACCCCAATTACCCCAATTCAAACGAAGCCGTCTTTGGCGGAGCTATGGGAGAAGTTCATTGAGTACAAGCGCCCTCAATGCTCTCCTAACACAATGAAATACATGTACAACGTCTATTCTGGCTATGTAGCCAAACTGCCCACGCATGAGCTAGACGAAGCAGACAAAATCCGGGATTACGTCCTCAAACACATTCCGCTTGACTCCGGCAAGCGGTTCATCACACGCCTGTCTGCCTGCTGTGATTGGGCGATCAAGTCTGGCGCGGTTTCCGAGAATCCTTTTGACGGGATGGCCGCAGAGATTAAGTTGCCTAAGTCTACTCAGAATGAAGGATTGAACGATATCAATCCATTCACGCTAGAGGAACGGGATGCAATCATTGAAGCGATCGCCACGAATCAATTTTGCCCTCCTAAATCTGGGTTCAAGCACAGTCCCTATGCTTCATTGGTCAAATTTCTGTTTATGACGGGGTGTAGACCTTCAGAAGCAGTTGCACTCCAGTGGAAGCACATCTCTAAAGATTTCAAACAAATCAGCTTTGAACAAGCAATCATCGGCACAGACTCCGGCAGACAAATTCGCCAAGGGTTGAAAACTCAAGAGCGGCGCAAGTTTCCCTGCAATGATGGATTGCGATCGCTGCTGCAATCCATCCAGCTTGAGAGTCCTAGCTCAGACGCTCTAGTTTTCCCGTCTCCTAAAGGAAAGCCGATCAACCCTGACAACTTTAGAAATCGCATTTGGAAGACGGTGCTAAAAGGACTAGGGATTGACTATCGGAAGCTGTACCAAACCCGTCACACGTTCATTACCTATGCGCTCGATCCGGAGCATGGCAGACTGGATGCCAAGGACGTAGCGCGCCTAGTAGGGAATTCGCCAGAGATAATCTATCGGCACTATGCAGGCAACAGACGAGATTTATTTGTACCAGAGTTTTAGATTACTCCTTTCAAAAGGTCAGACATGCAGAGCGCAAAACCTAGAAGCTAGCGGGTTTAGCCGTATCCCAAAACTTCAAGGAATGCTGGATTAAAATGACCCCCTACAATTGCTGCGACACCGGGCAGGGAGATTTGGAGACTGAGCTTCACTTGACCCTGCCAGCAGAACGCTAAAAAGAATATGACTTACAGCGCTTTGCGCTTGTGTATGTTTAGATTTTTTGTTGGATGCCACGCTCCGCGCGGCATCCAACAAAAACCTGTGGCTTAGGCAATTGAAAATTGCTGTATCTGCATAGGTCAATTGCCCCCGAATCAAGAATCATTAAGGGCAGCAAAATTGCCGCTCGATCAACAGCAATCCGCTGTACAACAAATGAGAAAAACGAGTGAGGGCAATGACTAGCGACCACAATAATCAGTCAATATCACCAGCAAACACAGTGACAACCAAAATGCTCTGAGGATAGAGAAACGCTTATGCGTTCTGTATCAAACTATTGGCGACTGGTGCGGCTAGACGGCACGGGGCAGCGTCGGGTCGAGGAAGTAGCGATCGCCCAAGGCTTTTTCCAGGAACGCTTCGCGGCGGTTCAGTCGCTCTCATGTACACTAATCCGGTAATGTTCTAGACTTGTTGTTTTTCTTTAAATATTTAACCCAAATTCAAATCGATTAATGAACAGTCCGATAACTACATCATGCATGAGAATTGACTTAGAAAAACAAATCGTTTTGCGCGCAAGTCGTTTAATGCG
>JBBSFA010000538.1:0-3458 GCA_038239185.1 Elainellales cyanobacterium
ACAGCACCGAGGCGATCGTTCTAGCAGACAGCGTTTTTCCGGTTCCAGCCGCTCCTGTCAGCAAGACAATTTTGCCGGGTGCTACAGCGGGTTGCACCTGCCAAAGTTTTTCTGCCTGATAGTATCCCCAGACCTGCTGCGCTAGGTACTGCAAGGACTCCAAGAGCGCGGCAGGTAAAATTAAGGTCGAGCCATTCAGCGCCGGGTCAAGCTGGCGCAGACTCGGATGGGAAAAGCCCAAACGTGCCGTAGGGGTCTTTGCAGCCTGCAAAAGAGTCTCCAGCGTTTCAGCCGTTGGCTGTTCAGCAATTAAATAATCGACTAGCGCCTCATGCAGCTTCAGCGAGCTATTGAGCCGCGTCTCCCCTAGATTGGGCAGCAGCCGCAGTAAGCTGTATTGCGTCAGCGGCGATCGCCCCACAATATGATTGCGAGCCACCCGCCATTCTGAATCGTTACGGCACAGCAGCCGCAGCACCAAATCCAGGCTCGGCAGGTCGGTCTTATCTGCCGGGTCTTCGCCCTGCAAAAAGTGATACAGCCGCCCATAGCGTCGATTTAACTCTGGAGCCAAACTCATCAGCACCAGATTTTTCTCAAACGGAGTCAGACAGAGGCGATCGCATAAAACAGGCAAAGCCAACACAACGCCGCGATCGCGGCTTGCCTTGATCCGCTGCTCCATTTGCTGCTGGTGAGTCAGCTTAGCAGCGGGATTGGTAGACTGCGGCACAGGTCGGTGCTCGTCATAGGAAACATTACCTTCTAACGCGACTAAGCCTTTCCACCAGTGACTCGTGGCGCGATCGGCTTTGGAATGCGCTACGCGATCGACCTCTTTGGTTTCTTTGCGCTGCCGTGCCACCGCCAGCATCAGGACGCGATCGAGCCACTGAAGTTCTGCCTTTAAATATGCCCAGTTGTCTGTAAACCCCCCGATGAAGCTCTCTGTCTGATCCGTTGGCATAAGCAGTTTGTTCGCAAGTATTGTTCTATTGTGGCGTGGTTAAACAGCTTATGACGGGTTGCAGTGAGTGACAAGTAGGCGATCGCCCCCGCCTCTGATCTCGGTAGGCAATAATGGAAGCTGTAGATAGTTTTTTAGTAGTTTAGGACTCCTTTTGCAATAGCGATCGATATGCTAGAAACCCTTGACATTAAGCGCGAAGTCGAACTGCTCTCTCATCGCCTGGGTAAAACTCAGGAGTATCTTTGACGTTCCGGCTTTGACCGCTCGAATTTATGACCTGGAACAGCAAGCCGCCCAGCCAGAGCTATGGGACGATCAAACAAAAGCACAGCAAACGCTTCAAGAACTCAACGACTTGAAATCGCATCTGCAACAGATGGAACAGTGGCGATCGCGCCTGGAAGATGCTACTGCTGTTGTGGAACTGCTGGAGCTGGAAAGCGATGAAACGCTGCTGCAAGAGGCGCAGACTAGCCTGTCCCATCTCAGCCAAGAGCTAGACCAGTGGGAACTCCAACAGCTTTTGTCCGGCACTTATGACCAGGGCGGAGCCGTTCTCACGATTAACGCGGGCGCGGGCGGAACCGATGCCCAAGATTGGGCAGAGATGCTGCTGCGGATGTACACCCGCTGGGCAGAGGATCACGGCTACAAAGTCTATCTGACTGAATCTTCCGAGGGAGATGAAGCGGGGATCAAGTCTGCGACTTTGGAAATTGAGGGCAAGTATGCCTACGGCTATCTCAAACATGAGAAGGGCACGCATCGGCTAGTGCGAATCTCCCCCTTTAACGCCAACGACAAGCGCCAAACTAGCTTTGCCGGGGTCGAACTCATGCCAATTTTGGACAACACGATTACGCTCGACATTCCCGAAAAAGATCTGGAGATCACCACCACGCGATCGGGCGGCAAAGGCGGTCAAAACGTCAACAAGGTAGAGACAGCCGTGCTGATTAAGCATATTCCCACAGGAATTGCCGTGCGCTGTACAGAGGAACGATCGCAGTTGCAAAACAAAGAAAAAGCGTTGGCGCGCCTCAAAGCCAAACTATTGGTGATCGCTCAAGAGCAACGCGCCAAAGAAGTGGCGGACATCCGAGGCGATATGGTAGAAGCCGCCTGGGGCAACCAGATTCGCAACTACGTGTTTCACCCTTACCAATTGGTGAAAGATCTGCGAACCGGAACCGAGACAACCGCGATCGCGGATGTGATGAACGGCGAACTCGATCCCTTTATCGAAAGCTGTCTGCGTCAAGAAAATCAGCTCGTAGAAAGCAATGGCAGCGTCTAGATTGCTCTTCCTCTGCTGCCAATTCTTAAGTGCTAGAGTCAATTGAGTAAGTTTGTGAAGCCCAATGCGATCGCCCCACCACCCAGCAGCCTATGACTCAGTCTTCTACCCCTCCCGAATCTCCGCTTTCTGATACAGAACAGCTAGATACAGAACAGCTATCCTCAGAACAGCCATTACCAGATTCCAAGCCTCAGCCTAGCTACGTCAAGCTAGCGATGCGGAATATGGTCAAAAAGCGAGGCACATCGCTCTTTCACTTTGGGCTGACAGCGATCGTCCTGCTCTCAGTTTTGGTAGGGCTTGCCTACCTGACCCGCTAAACCAGCCTTTCAAGGAATGACTTATGTTAGAAACTCCTCCTGTACAAGCCGAGGTGATTGTACAGGATTATTTTTTTGAGCCTGAAGCGATCGCCCCGATCAGCGAGTTAACCTGGCAAACCTGGTTTCAGAAGTGGCTGACTTTGCTGCGATCGTCTTTGCCAACGCACGCTGCCTATGAACTCAGTCTGCGGCTCACAGACGATGCTGAAATCCAATCTTTTAACGCGGACTACCGCCAAAAAAATCAGCCGACGGATGTGCTGGCGTTTTCGGCATTGGAGCAAGACTATCCCCAGCCTGCCGAAATGCCGGAGCTTTACTTGGGCGATATTGTAATTTCCGTGGAAACGGCACAGCGGCAAGCCGAGCAGCGGCAGCATTCGCTTCAGCTAGAGCTGGCTTGGCTGGCGAGTCATGCGTTGCTGCATCTGCTGGGATGGGATCACCCCGATGAACCTAGCTTGCAGTCTATGCTAAAACAACAGGAGCAGTTGCTTCAGGCAGTTGAACTCCCGATCGCAGGGTTAATGCTGGGCTACGACGAAACGAGCTACGACGAAAAAAATTAGATTGGCGATCGAATTAGAGTCACAAGAACATGACAATAATAAAACGATCTGTCATATATTGATACCAATCGACTTTATTCGTAAACGCCTTTAAAAAGTTTCTATCAATCTACTCAGGATTCTCAGGTTTGCTGATTGTAATTACTGTTTGATGAGATTGGACAGACTCTCAAGATCGACTCAGGCTAGGGTAAATTCCGTTTTGATCTCCAGTTCACCGTGTTTGGAATGCCTATGACTATGACTCCAGAACTGCCAACTGAAGCACCTTTGCGTCCGACGATCGCCCCAGAGCA
>JBBSFA010000539.1:0-3449 GCA_038239185.1 Elainellales cyanobacterium
CTTTTACGCTGGACGTAGGTGGCATGAAATGTGCAGGTTGCGTTAGAGCCGTTGAAAATCAGCTCACGCAGCAACCTGGCGTGGTGGCTGCGATCGTGAATTTGGTCACGGAAGTCGCAACCGTGGACTGCGAACCGGGCAAAGTTGATCCGGCAACCCTGGCGCAAAAGCTGACCGAGACTGGATTTCCAACTCAGCCGCGTGGTCTGGCAACGCTGCCGCCCGATGCGCTCACGCCTGCCGATCGCCAGAAACATGAAACCCAGCAGCAAGTTCGCCGGATGGCGACTGCCTTGACTTTACTGCTGCTCTCCGCGATCGGACATCTGGATCATCTCAGCAATCATCTAGGCTGGCTAACGATTCCCGGACTCAGCAATATTTGGTTTCACTGGGGCTTGGCGACTTTGGCTTTGTTGTTTCCAGGGCGATCGATCCTGACAGACGGCTGGCGTGGGCTGCGGCACAATGCACCCAATATGAATACCCTCGTGGGGCTGGGAACGCTGACCGCCTACAGCACTAGCTTTGTCGCGTTACTTTTCCCGAATCTGGGCTGGGAGTGCTTCTTCGATGAACCCGTGATGCTGGTTGGGTTTATTCTCCTGGGTCGGACTTTAGAGCAGCAAGCTCGCAGCAAAGCAACTGCGGCTTTCCAGGCGTTGCTGGCATTGCAATCGACTACTGCCAATCTGCTCAAACAATCCAGCGAATCCTCTAATTCCTTTGTGCTTCAACCTGCGATCGCCCTACCCGTCAGCCAGGTGAAAGTGGGGGAGTGGCTGCGCGTCTTGCCCGGTGAAAAGATTCCGGTAGATGGCGAGGTGGTTGCGGGTCAAACCACCGTGAATGAATCCATGCTGACGGGTGAAGCCACTCCTGTGCTGAAACAGATTGGCGATCCGCTTAGTGCAGGCAGCCTCAACTTATCAGGCGCGATCGCCCTCAAAGCCACCCGCATCGGTAAAGACACAACGCTGTCGCAAATCATTGCGCTGGTGGAAGCTGCCCAAACGCGCAAAGCCCCAATTCAAGGCTTAGCCGATACGGTGGCGGGGTACTTCACCTATGGCGTGATGGCGATCGCGACTTTCACCTTCCTGTTCTGGTATTTCATCGGTATCCCGATTTGGGGTGAATCACTTTGGGCGGCTGGGCAGTCGCTAGGGCAGATGGGCAGCGCTGACGCGATGGGCGCTCACATGCACCTGCTTCATACATCGCCTCACTCTCCGACTTCAGCGCTGCTCCTCAGTCTCAAATTGGCGATCGCCGTTTTAGTGATCGCTTGTCCCTGTGCGTTGGGACTGGCAACCCCTACGGCAATTTTAGTCGGCTCTGGGATTGGCGCGGAGCGGGGCTTGCTGATCCGGGGTGGCGATGTGCTGGAGAAAGTCCATCGACTGCAAACGATCGTCTTTGACAAAACTGGGACTTTGACGATCGGCAACCCTCAAATCACCGATTGCCTGCCGATTCAAGCCGATTTCTCCGCTTCAGATTTGCTGCAACTTGCAGCACTGGTTGAAAGCGGCACTCAACATCCTTTGGCGGAAGCGATTCGTCAGCAGGCGGCTTCGGGCAATAAAGCTTCAGCGATCGCTGAAGCTTTCCACACGGAGCCTGGATTGGGTGTTTCAGCGATCGTAGAAGGACAGCCTGTCGTTTTAGGCAATGTGGATTGGCTGACGCAACAGGCGATCGCGGTCAGTGAGGCAGCGCAACATCAAGCCCAAAAGTTGGAAGCTGAAGGGAAAACCGTCATTTACGTGGGCATGGCGGGAGTCTTAATTGGGCTGATTGCGGCTCAAGATTCCCTGCGGACTGATGCGAAACAAACGATCGATCGACTGCGCCAGTCGGGCTTGCGCGTCATGCTGCTGACGGGCGATCGCCCTGCGGCTGCGGCTGTGATTGCCCAGTCGCTGGGACTGGCAGATGAAGATGTGTTGGCGAACGTTCGCCCCGCTGGCAAAAGCGCTGCGATCGCCTATCTCCAGTCGCAGGGGCAGTTTGTGGCAATGGTAGGCGATGGGATTAATGACGCTCCGGCTTTAGCCCAAGCCGATGTGGGAATTTCGCTGCATTCGGGAACCGATGTGGCGATCGAGGCGGCGGGAATTATCTTGATGCGCGATCGGCTGGCGGATGTAGAAGAAGCGATTCGCCTCAGTCAAGCTACCTTTCGCAAGATTCGCCAAAATCTTTTTTGGGCATTTGCCTACAATCTTTTGGGCATTCCTGCCGCTGCGGGAGTGTTTTTACCAAGCTTCCATCTAGCGCTCAGTCCAGCGACCGCAGGAGCATTTATGGCATTTAGTTCAGTGAGCGTAGTCACCAATTCGCTGCTGCTGCGTCACGCCTTCCAGCATCAATCAGCTCAGAAATAACCCGCTAGCAACCGCTATCAGTCTCCCTAGCGATGGATTTCGTATGCTATTATAAAGGTAGTCTAATGGCACAATATAGCGCTCCAAAGCAGGATGCCCGTTGTGGATATCTCTGCGTGAACGTTAGTAGGTCAGTAAGGCTTAATGTCCTGCGGTTTCGTTTCCAAAGGGTGCTTTGCTCGGTCTTAAACACTTGTCCATTTGCTTGAAAGCTTCGAGGTTTTTTGCGTGATTGCTATCTCGCTGCGTCCAGTTGGTCGCAAGTGGGGCACTGTTAGCTTTGCCTCTACTCTCCACCTGTGTCCCGTTTTAGATTTGCTGTTAGCGGATATTCCTGCTAGGTGTCAGCCTGATGTTCGGCTGGGCTTGCAGGAAGCCTTGGTGAATGCGGTCAAGCACGGTAACAACCTTGATCCTGGGAAAACGATCGCCGTAGAGTTCTTCTCACTGGAAGACCAATATTGGTGGGTGATCACCGATCAAGGGACGGGATTTACGCCGGGTTGCTCTTGCTCCCGCAATCCTGATGAATTGCATCAGTCGATCGACGAGCTTGACGACTGCGGCAGAGGGCTTTATATCCTGCACCAAATTTTTGATCAGGTTCACTGGAATCACCGGGGCACTGAGCTACGCCTCTGTAAGCAAGTCAGAAATCGAATGCGAATGGCTTTGGCACGCTAGGCTTTATTCGCTTGCTCCATCCAGCTTTGCAAAGCCAGACGATGGATCTCGCGCCAAGCGATTCTATGCTGCCGTGCCAGCTTAGCACAGTCTTCGTATTCTGGCTGCACGTTGCTGATTTCTGCGTCTGGATGCGATCGGGCGACTTTGACCCGCACGCTGCCATAGGGAGTCTGAGTTGTTTGGATCTCCCGACTTAATGCGGTTCTAAGCTGGTTCAAGCGACGAATTCCCAGCGTTGTAGTTTCTCGAAACAGCACCGTTTCACAGGCTGCTATATCACTAGGACAGCAAATCACCGTCAGCAGGATTCCCGGACGCGATTTTTTCATGCCGATCGCCTGGGTGAACACATCCAATGCGCCCGCTTCAAAC
>JBBSFA010000540.1:0-3449 GCA_038239185.1 Elainellales cyanobacterium
ATCGCTAGTTAGACCAAAAATTTATTCAGAGCTGCATGAGTTTGGACACTTCGTTGACACCTGATCCTACTAATTCGGTACAGCCTGCTGAGGGGCAGGGACTCGATCGGCAAATTGCCGAATTGCGGCAGCAGGAAAGCGCTTTGAAGCAGGAGCTTGCGGTTTTGCAACGGCAAATTACCGAGGCGCAACAGGCAATGGGGCGGATTGTCAAAGACGGACTGAGCGATTTGGAACAGCGGCGGCAAACGCTTCAGATTAGCATTGAGCAGCTAGAGCGGCGGCAGGAGCGGATTCGCAACGAGATGAAGACGACGTTTGCGGGCGCATCGCAAGATTTGGCGATTCGGGTGCAAGGCTTTAAAGATTATCTGGTGGGCAGTTTGCAGGATCTGGTGACTGCGGCTGAGCAACTGCCGCTGACGACGGAGCCAACGCCTGAGCCACAGCGGGGGCGATCGACTGGTGGAGAATCGGCTGCTTTTGGCGATCGAGGCGGCAACGAGGCTAGGGAGCGGCAAGACAATCGCCGTCGCGATCGCCCGGATGCCCGTTCTGATGTCCGTTCTGAGCAGCCTGTAGCAGCTCCTAAATTTATGGAGTCGAGCTATCAGGCGCAAGCCCAACGGATTAACACGCTGCTTGACCAATATCGGCTTGCGCCAGATTATTACGGCACGCCTTGGCAGTTGCGCCGCACCTTTGAGCCGATCCATGCGGAGCGAGTGTCTAACTGGTTTTTTACGCAGAGTGGACGCGGTGCGCTCAAAACAATGGGGTCGCGCTTGCAGAATATTTTGATTGCTTCTACCGTGATTTCGGTGCTGAAGGAACTCCAGGGCGATCGCCTGCGGGTGCTGGTCTTGGGCAATTCTCCCGAACGGCTGGGCGAGTGGCGGCGTGGCTTGCAGGATTGTCTGGGCATCTCGCGCGCTGACTTTGGCTCTGATCAGGGCGTGGTATTGTTTGATGCGCCAGAGCCGCTGGTGCAACGAGCCGATCGCTTGGTGAAACAGCAGCAGATGCCGTTGATTATTGTGGACGAAGCCGAGGGCGTGATCGATATTGCCTTGCTGCAATTTCCGCTGTGGCTGGCTTTTGCGCCTGATCCGCTAAATCCTGTGCTGTACTAGGCTTGCAGGATTTTGGCGAGTCCTTCTAGTAGTCGCTGGTTTTCTGGGATTGTCCGCACGGCGACCCGAAAGAAGCGATCGCCCAATTCGGGGAAGCTAACGCAGTCGCGGATCAGAATTTGGCTTTGCTGAAGCAGGGCTTTTTGCAGGGCAACGCTGGAGCTAATGGCAGCGCTGTCGCACCGCACCAGTAAAGAGTTGACCGCGCCTGGAAGCGGTCGCAATCCAGGGATGGCAGCGAGTCCGGCGAATAGCTGCGATCGTGCGGGTTCTAGCCACTCCCAGGTTTGCTGTTGAAAGGCGGTATCTTGGAGACAGGCGATCGCGGCGGCTTCAGCCAGGACGTTGACTGACCACGGATCGCGCCATTGCTGCCATTGGCGCAGCCGATCGGGATGGGCGATCGCGTAGCCAATGCGAAGTCCTGCCAAGCTGTAGAACTTGGTGAGCGATCGCAAAATCACCAGATTCGGGTAATTAGGTAGATGCTCGATCAGGCTTTGCTGCTGATCGGGGGCGAGGAAGTCCATGAAGGCTTCGTCTACCACGACTAAGTTGAAGCGATCGAGCAGTGGGGCGATCGCTTCGGCTGTAAATAGCATTCCTGTGGGGTTGTGAGGATTGTTGAGCAATAGTCCAGCCCGATCGGACAGCGGCATGATCGAGGCGATCGGCTGGTTGCTCCAGGTTGTGCGATCGGCAGTGAGGGACAAGTCCAGAGGACAGGCGTTGATCCTGGCATCAAAGGCTTTTAGCGCTCGCGAATAGTCACTAAAAGTGGGTGTGAGCACCTGAACCGTCTGGAGTGCTGCCAGTTCGCGGCAAGCCCAGGTCAGCAGCTCGGCGGAACCGTTGCCAGGAAGAATCCAGTCGGGCGGCACTTGATGAAAGTGGCTGAGGGCTTGTTTGAGCTGATGCGACTCTGGATCGGGGTAGTGCGGTAGATCGATCAGGTGCGCTTGAATGGCGGCGATCGCAGTAGCGGGAACGCCTAAAGGATTGATGCTAGCGGAAAAATCTAAAAGCGAACGGGGAGAACAGCCTGCCAGCGTTGCTGCCCAAGCCAAGTTCCCCCCGTGAATCGGCTGTGATGTCACGTTTTTGTCTGCTTACTGCTACTGCTTTATTTGTCAGGTGCCACCATTTCTTTGAAGAGTTTGCCTGCCGAAAATGCAGGTACTCTGGTTGCGGGGATTTCCATCGCATCGCCAGTTTTGGGATTGCGTCCTTCGCGGGCTTGGCGATCGCGAGGTTCAAAAGAACCGAAGCCGACCAGAGTTACTTTGTCGCCCGATGAGACTGCTTCCATGATGGAGTCGATCGCGGCGCTGACTACGGCATCTGCCTGTTTTTTGGTCACGTTGGCTTTTTCCGCGACCTTATCTACTAATTCACCTTTGTTCATGAGTGTCTCCTTTACAAAACTAGTTCGTTTGTTAGTTCACAATTCGATCTTTAGCTGAGAACGATCCGGGTATTTCGAGCGGCAATGCAGATCAAACCGCTGAAACCCTTACAAAATCCAACTTGCAATGCTTTATTCTAAGCTCAAGATTAAACACATGGATCGGCAGAACCTTTAATTTATGTGGATTTCGAGCTTTTTTAAAGAATATTTACCAAATCTCTAAAAAAATCCCCTCGATCGCACAAACTTTGAGTCTGTCAGAGGGGTGAAAAGGTGTGAGGTCAAAGGTTTGTGGTCTTAGGCTTGTAGTCTTAGGGAATCGTGACGCGGAAGACTTCTCGATCGGTGGCTGTCGTGAAGTCTGAGAAGAAGAGGGTGGTGGCGATCGGCACTAGGGATCTGGGACCAAATCCCAAAGAGCTAGAAACGGTATATTGGCTCGTGCCTGCTACGGTTCCGTCACTACGCCATAGTTGGCGAGTGCTGCTGCCTGTCGTCGCAGTCGCATCAAGGACGGTGAAGTAGAGCGTTCCGTTGCCGTTGACTAAATCTTGCGGGGTTGAGGGCGCTGCGCCTAGAACGATGTCTTCCACAAGCTGTGTGCCTGCCGCAGTGCCATCGCTCTTCCATAGCTCTGTGCCATTGGCGGTGGTGGTGGCACTAAAGTAGAGGGTATTGCCGACGATCGCAAAGTTGCTTGGGGAAGAGCTACTTGCGCCCGGTTCAATATCTTTGACGAGCGTTGTCCCGGCGGCGGTGCCGTTGCTCTTCCACAGTTCTTGCCCTAGCCCACTGTTATCATCTGCTGAGAAATAGAGCGAATCGTTGAAGGCGACTAGATTGCTCGGATCGGAACTGGTAGAACCGGGTGCAATGTTGCTGACTAGGGTTGTTCCGGCGGCAGTGCC
>JBBSFA010000541.1:0-3444 GCA_038239185.1 Elainellales cyanobacterium
TCCAAGAGACTACTAATCGTCGCACTTGGCGTTGTTCCATGACTTGGTGAGCTGTCCATAGCGAGTCTTCAGGATTCAAGATAAAGAGCGGCGTACTCATCACTGCTTGAGCTGGGGTGTTACGAACATCCAAGCCCAACGCCTGAAAATGAACGATATCCCGTTCGGTAACAATCCCAACGGGATGCTGAATTAAATCTTCTGTATCTGAGGGTTCAACAATGACAATGCAGCTAATTTGACAGGTTGCCATCAACTCAGTTAATTGCACAACGGGGGTGTTGGGTCGTGCCGTAATCACCTGTTTGGTCATGACCTCAGCCACTCGTCGAATTTTGAGTAGATTTGTGGGTCGCAGAATGTGGCGAATGCTCTCGATCGAGACGACTCCAATCAAATGCTGCTGATCATTGACGATCGCTAGATGGCGAATGCGATGGCGACGAAACAGAAATAATGCCGCGAAGATATCATGTAATGCTTGTTCAGACATTGTCAGAACGGGATGATGCATCACCTCGAAAATTTTTGTGGCACGGAGGTCGATGCCAGAGGCAGTCAACCGCACCAAATCACGTTCGGTGAAAATGCCCTGTAGCACTTCACCCTGCATAACTAAGACACAACTTGCCCGCGCACCATGAAGGGGATCGCTGCGGTAAGTCTGTGCAGTTTCATTCATCAACCCAACCACATCCGACAAGCAGGTATCGGGAGACACGATCAAGGGCTGAAGATCGATCGCTTCAGCGAGTGGGGGAGTTCCCACTGAATGGTCGAAACCCATTGTCATAAAAGTTGATTCACCCAATGGATAACGAGGCAAAGATACGAGTCTTGTTGCTAAAATTTCTGCCCCATTCACCACTCAATTAGGCAGGAATTCTTAAGACTTTCTGAACTTTTTAAGGCTTTCTAAACTTCCGGCGTGGATGAGTCCAGTTGGGGCTGCGACTCTAGCCCTGAGAGCCTAGAAGTACGCCCATAGAGGCGATCGAGCACACGTTTAACGGAGATACGCTGCCATTGCTGCCCTCGCTTTGTGGTGTAGCCCTGCCGATTTAGCCAGTCTGCCACCTGCTGAAGCGATTTGCCTGACTTGTGATGACGGCGGATTAAGTCAATGATCTGCTGCTCAGTGGGGTCTGCGATCAGTTCGCCATCCAGCGATCGCTGCCCAAAAGCAGGCGAACCATATCCCACATAGCCCCCCTGCGCCGCTTTCTCTTTGCGTCCTTGCTCTAATCGTTCCCACACCTCACGATCTTGAAAATTCTCAGCGCCCATAGTTTGTATTGTGACTCGCCTGACTTTAAGCATATCTTGACAGCACAATCGTGTAGTGTCGCGTCAATCTAATAAAGAGACTGATCTGGGGAAAACGCATCTAGATGCGATTGCTCTGGGTATTGAGCAGAGATTTAGCCCGATCGATCTGTTCGGTGGTTCCTTCCACAATCAGCAAAAAACTGCCGCTAGAAATCTGCTGACTGTAAGCTTTGGCTTGCTCTGAGGTAAGTCCTAAGCCAATTAACGCGCCCGTCAATCCACCCGCAGCCGTGCAAATCCCGCCGCTCAGTAAGACAAAGGCGATCGCAGAAGACAACGCCAGTGCTCCTACACCCGGCAGGGCAATCAGCCCAGCGCCTAACAGGTAGTGTTCTAGACCTGTTGTTGGTTTCCGTGAAGAGCCTTCCTGCTCGACCATCTAGTTCATCTAGCAACATTTCTGAAACACTACCCAGTGCCTGTTACGGTTCCATATTGACTGGCAGGTAGTCCGGGAAACTGTGAGTGATCCTCGCCCAATTCATGACCTAGTAAGAAGATCTGCGCGATCGGCAAGCCTGAAAGAACGAGGTGATCGAGTGCTTGTCCTGCTGCTTCACGGCTAGAAAACGTTTTGATTACCTGTCGGCGCTGGGTTAGAAGAGTATTCAACATTGCCTGATTCTAAAATATAGAGTTTTTCTGTATCGTTAAATACTATTTTATCTATTTTTTAGAACAGAACGGCAGCAGTTTGGCAAATGTGAGCAAGTTTTGACAAAAAAACGATCGCAGTAAGGAGTAACTCACCCGCGATCGCGACAAAACAGGAAATTTAATTCTTGCGGTTTCAATGCCTCCGCTTATCGTCGAGGGGCGTACATGATGACTAGAACGCCTAGAAATGCTAGCCATGCCCCCAACCAATCGTATTTATCAGGTGCAGCCCGATCGACGACCCAGCCCCACAGCAGCGACAGTACGATAAAAATACCGCCATAGGCTGCATAGGCACGGCTAAAGCTAGCGGGTTGCAGCGTTGGTACCACGCCATAAATGGCGAGTATAATCACTCCAATCACGGCGAGCCAAGCGCTTTTGCCCTCCCGTAGCCATAGCCAAAATAAGTAGCCACCACCAATCTCGCAGATTCCAGCCAGCAGAAAAAAGAAGAGGGACTGAATCATTATTTCCTACGGAAACTTCTCGCTGAGTGTAGCGGGGGCTTCGATCGACAATGCAGCTTCGTTTTCTTCGCCTGTCCGAATGCGAACCGCTCTGCTCACCGGAATTACGAACAATTTACCATCTCCAACCATGTCTGTTCTTGCCGCTTTGACGATGGTGTCAACTACGGTATCGGTTATATCATCATTCACAACAATTTCAATTCTAACTTTGGGTACGAAGTCAACGGTGAAGGGCTTGCCTTCCATGTTGAGTAATCCAAGGAAAGCCAGTGGGCGACCTTTTTACCGCCCAAATCCCTTGGCACCGGTGACGGTCATACCCTGAATCCCAAGTTGGACTAAAGCTTCCTTTACGGCATCCAGTTTATTCGGCTGGATAATGGCAAGAATTAAGTTCATGATGGCAGCTATGGATAGATATTTGCGGAATAGATGCAAGCGGTCAGTGATCTCTACTACGGCTTAGAGACTTTAGAAACGCCCATCCGATCGCGCAAGGGATGTTTCATATTAGCAGGCAGAAATAGGGGTTTGCCTTTGACTAAGCTATCGCCAACCAGATAGGCGAATCCGGCGACAAAGAAGGCAAGCGAAATTCCGATCGCAGTGAGTGAGTTGGTCTTAGCGCTTCCGGCTCCAGTCAGTCCGTAATAAAAAATGCCGCATACCATAAACAGATTTGTTGCTAAGCCCAACAAAGGAATCACAATCGTCTTGAAGAAATTATGTTCTTCGTCTAGGAGATGTTCTAGCTTCGCAATCAACGTCACACCGCAAGTAATACCATAGAACACAAAAGTACCAATGTTTGATACAAGTGTGACAACTGTGACATTATCGATACTTTGCACCGCATAAGCTCCAATCAAAGCCGACAATCCTGTTAAAAAGTAAATGCCGATGTGGGGTGTGTTGTAGCGACCATGCAAGAATCCAAAAACGGCTGGCAACTCGCGATCGCTGCCCATGGCATAGCTGATCCGAA
>JBBSFA010000542.1:0-3437 GCA_038239185.1 Elainellales cyanobacterium
CCACACTATCTCTAAAAGAAAACTGCACCTCGCGATTGACTGCAACTAAATCATTGCGAAGAGACTGAAGCTCATCGATCGCCGCATCATAAGCTGCGATCGCGCCTGCCGTATCTCCCTGTTGTTTCAACAAGCGTCCGAGCTGCCAATGCCAGCGATAGGCGATATCAGACGCATTTGCCAAGTCTGCTAATCGCAAGGCTTGGTTCGTCAAGTCTTGCGCGTCTGCCCACTGCTGCGTCTGCTCATACAAGCTGGCTAGAGTGCCCACCGCATATGATTCGGCGCGCGAGTCTCCTAAGTCGCGAGATTGCTGCACTGCTTTCGCTAGGAGTTGAGCGATACTGCTGGGTGAAGCCTGGGGATATTGCTGATCCAACTTGATTAGCGCTTGAGCGAAATGAATAGAGGCGTAGATGCTGGTTTGGCTAATCGGCAAGTTAGCCAACTCGATCGGAATGGCGGACAAGAGCTGTTCATCTGGGGCTTGATTGGCATTGGTCAGCAGGCTGAATTGATTGATGCGCGCCTGAACTTTGATTAACGGGGACGGAGTGATCGCCACTGCTCTCTGGTAGAAGCGGCTTGCTGCCTCGATATCCGGTTGAGCGCTAGCTGTATTCCCCAAACTCAGCAAGGTTGCGCTGATCTCTTGCGGCAACTGGAGCCGTTCAGCCAGATCCAAACTAGCTTGCAGCGCTTGATGAGATTCCTTTAGATCGCCTGTGGACTGGAGCGCCTCCCCTAGCGATCGCAGATTCACGACTTTGGTCAACGAATCCGGTTCAGACTGCTGCCGCTGGCTCAACTCCGTCAGCAGCGTCAAAGCCCGACGGTAAAATCCCATCACCTGCAAGGCTTGGGCTTGGTTGACCTGACTCCGAAAGATGCCGCTGCTGCCGTTTAGCTGGTCATAGTGAGCCATCTCACGATAGAGCGCTTCTGCTTTCTGCCAGCTTGTCAGGGCGGGTTCTGGCTGTCCTTGCTCGAATTGCAGCGAACCCTGAATTTCAAGGGTCTGTGCCAAAATCTGTAAGCGATCGCGCTCCTGATCCGCAAGCGATGAGCGATCTTTCAGCAGGGTTAAGCTGTCGTTAATTGCTTGATTTGCCTGTGAGAACAGACCTGATTTTTGATAGACCAGGGCAAGATTGCTCAGGGTCATGGCTTGCCGGAGCGTATCGCCTTGTTGCTGATAGGATTGAGTCGCCCGTTGCAAGACTTCTGCGGCTTCAGTTAATCGTCCGGCTGCGTAGAGCGCTTTACCCTGTTGGACTAAGTCTTGCGAGTCAGCCGTACTGCTGAGACTGGGCTGAGAAATTGCACCTGGAGGCTGGGGGTGGGCTGGAGACTGCGCGATCAGCAGATATAGGAGAAGTGAGGCGATCGCCAGGACGACATAGGCATATAGTCCTCGGAAGAATCTTGCGCGTTTTTTCACCATACTTATCTCTGTTTTGGCTAAACCTGCTCTTAGACCCTGGAGGTAAGGGCGTGGCATTCGGGCGATCATTGGTCGGTGAGTGCAGGGACTTTATTGCCTGGGTTGAACGTTTCATGCCGCTCTTAAGCGACGAATTTTTTTTGTATGATGGCAATTATCTCACTGCGATCCACAGCTCAGCCCAAAATGTCACAATGCAGCACAAAAAATAGATGGCTGAGCCAGACACTATTTAACGAAACAAGCGATCGATTTTGCAAAAAAGCGTTAGAAGTTGAGCAAAGCTGTCAAGACTAAGGACTAAGGGAGTCCCCAGCCCACTTTATTTATTTGCTTCGCTCTGTCGCAGGAGTCTTGTTTCATGAGTAGTGCCGTATCAGAACTTTCTAGCCGTCAGTTTATGAGCTTAGAACGTCCCCAAAAACCCAAAATGCTGGTTGTCGATGATGAGCCTGATAATCTCGATCTGTTGTATCGCACCTTTCGCCGGGAGTTTAATGTCCTGCGGGCAGAGAGCGGTCTAGCTGCGCTCAACGTACTGGCAGCGGAAGGTGAAGTTGCAGTGATCATTTCTGACCAGCGGATGCCCGAAATGAAAGGCACGGAGTTTCTAAGCCGTACAGTGCCGCAGTTTCCTGACACCATGCGGATCATCCTCACGGGCTTCACCGATGTTGAAGATCTAGTGGAGGCAATTAACTCCGGACAAGTTTACAAATACATCACCAAGCCCTGGGACCCTAACGAACTGAAGATTGTGGTGCAACGCGCCGCCGAAACCTATGATTTGCTAAAGCAGCGCACTGAAGAACTGCGTCGTGCCCAAGCTCAAACTACGCTGCTCAGCACGATCGCCCAAGTTGCCTCACAGGCAACTCAGGTGACAGACTGTCTTCAGCCCATTGCCGATGCTTGTACTGGAGTCTTCGGAGCCGATCGCTGTCTTTTGCAACTGGTCGAAGGTTCAGTATTAGGCGCAGTTGGCGCAAACGGCATGAACGGCAGCACAATGGATTGGCTCAGCCAAGACCCGCTGGCGCAGGAGGCGATCGCCAGTCGGATGATTCAGGGGTTTGCCAATATCTCTACCAACGAAGCCTTAGCGAATTTGCCTCAATATACGGAGGCGGGAATTCAGGCGCATCTGCTGGCTCCTGTGATGTTTCGCAACCAGGTCTTGGCGATTCTGTCGCTGCAATGGAAGCAGCCCTGCCCGCTGCAAGCAGACGAGCTGGCATTGATCGATCTGGCGGCACAGCAAATTGGCATGGCGCTAACCTGCATCCACTAATCTGCATCGACTAGTCAAGCTAGGATTGAGGAGTCGTCTTTAAAGCCGCTTACTGTGAAACCGATCGCCCCTCCCGCTCAAGCCCCTCCCGCTCAAGCCCCTCCCGCTCAAGACCCTCCCGCTCAAGACATCCAGGCATTGTTTGATCGGATTGCTCCTGCATACGATCGCCTGAATGACCAACTCAGCCTGGGTTTGCATCGCGTCTGGAAACAGATGGCAATGAAGTGGAGCAATCCGCCCTGGGGAGGCAACTGTCTGGATGTCTGCTGTGGCAGTGGGGATCTAGCGCGACTGCTGGCGCAACGAGTGGGCAGCGATGGACAGGTGGTTGGGTTAGATTTTTCGGCGGCACAGTTGGCGATCGCGCAACAGAAGCCACAGCCTAGATCTGCCGCTCCCATCCGCTGGGTGGAAGGCGATGCGCTGAGCCTGCCATTTGAGGCAAATCAGTTTGATGCCATCACGATGAGCTATGGCTTGCGAAACGTGACTGATATTCCCCGCAGCCTCCGCGAATTGCATCGCGTGCTGAAGCCCCAGGCAAAAGCTGCTATTTTAGATTTTCATCGTCCGGGCAATTCACAGCTTCGGGCTTTTCAACAGTGGTATCTTGACGCATTTGTCGTTCCCTTGGCTGAATCGACCGGACTGCGAGAAGAATATGCCTACATTAGCCCTAGCCTCGATCGCTTTCCAACG
>JBBSFA010000543.1:0-3432 GCA_038239185.1 Elainellales cyanobacterium
CTGATCCTGCAACCCTCAAAATCTTGCTAGCTGAAGACAATTTAACCAATCAAAAAGTGGCACTGAAACAACTGCAAAGCCTGGGCTATGAGGCAGATGTTGTCCTGAATGGGCGGCTTGCGGTGGAGGCGATCGTCCATTCGGAAGCGGTTGCCTATGATTTGGTGTTGATGGACTGCCAGATGCCAGAGCTAGATGGCTATGAGGCGGCACAAATCATTCGAGCTTGGGAAAAAATGGAAGCGCCCCGCCGTCCAGTGGTGATCGTCGCGATGACGGCGAGCGATCTAGAAATCGATCGACAGCAGGCGATCGCAGCGGGCATGAATGACTTCATTACTAAGCCAGTCCGTCGGGAAACTTTAGCGACGCTTTTGCTGCACTGGAATCAGTTCATCTATGCCAATAGCGACCGACCGGAGCGCAGCCAAGCTCCAGCGCCGCTGATCGACTCAGATTTCTTTCTGGTTCATCTGGATCTCACCCACCTGCATCTGCTCTCAGATAACTGCCTTGACTTTGAGCTGGAGCTATTGCAGCTTTTCACAGAAGACAGTTGGATTCATTTGGGATTGCTGCAACAGGCGATCGAGACTCAAGATATGCATCAACTTGAACAGGTTAGCCACCACCTGAAGGGAGCTAGCGCTAACGTTGGTGCGAAAACAATGCGGGCTGCTGCCGATCGCCTAGAGCTACAAGCGCAGCGCTCTCAGCTTCAGCACCCAGAAGCCCTGATGATTCAACTCCAAGAATCGCTTCAGCAAATTCAGCATTACCTAGACCAAAGTCGGCTGACAAAACCTAGCAGCTATTGAGATCGCCGGATGGTGCTTTGTGCTTGGATTAAGCGCAATTTTTGCTCCGTTGTGCCTGATAGATTACACAACAAAAATTCTGACGCTCTATACAATTGGAGGTGGTCATAACCCAACGCTAAAGGAGCTAAAGTTGATGTTGTCTAATCGCGAAGGACAGCGCGTTCCCTCAGTAACGTTTCGCACTCGTCAAGACAACCAGTGGGTTGACATTACCACTGATGAGCTATTTAACGGAAAAACAGTGATTGTCTTTTCACTGCCGGGAGCCTTCACGCCGACCTGTTCTTCCACGCACCTACCTGGCTATAACGATCTAGCCAAGGTGTTTAAGGCGAATGGCGTGGATGACATTGTTTGCCTCTCGGTGAACGACACGTTTGTGATGAACGAGTGGGCAAAGGATCAGAATTCTGAATTTGTGAAGCTGATTCCCGATGGCAACGGTGAGTTTACCGAAGGCATGGGAATGCTGGTGGACAAATCAGATTTGGGTTTTGGTAAGCGATCGTGGCGCTATTCCATGCTGGTCAAGGATGGTCTAGTCGAGAAGATGTTTATTGAACCCGAAGAGCCGGGTGACCCGTTCAAAGTGTCTGATGCCGACACGATGTTGAGCTATATCAACGGCACTGCCCAAAAGCCGCCGATGGTTTCACTTTTTACCAAAGTCGGCTGTCCGTTCTGTGCTCGTGCGAAGGCAATGCTGACTGAGCGGGGTATGGACTATGAGGAAATTGTGCTGGGGCAGAATGTGAGCACGCGATCGCTGAGAGCGGTCACGGGAGCTACAACTGTGCCGCAGGTGTTTATTGATGGCAAACACATTGGCGGGTCTGAGGATTTGGCGACTTATCTAGGGGTTGCTTAACAGCAGTTCTAGGGGTTGCTTAACAGCAGTCTCGTGCAGTCTCGCTAAGTTGAGCGCAAATCCAAACCATGGGACACCCCTACGGTTTGGATTTGGGGTCTAAGGCGTGGTTGCCGCAGATGGCGCGTTAGGGGCAGACTGCGCGGCTGGTGCGGGGACTACGACGGGTGGCGGCTCAGAAATTGGCGCAGGGGGGGGCGGTTCTGCGACTGGGGCATCAGGCGGTGCGGCTGCGGCAGGCGGCGCTGCGGGCGGTTCTGCCGCTGGAGGCGCGCTATCCGTGCTGGATGCGCTGGAGGAACTACTGTCTGAAGCACCTGACGAAGAACCTGACGAAGAACTAGCTGAAGAATCGCTAGAGGAACCGCCGCTGGAGGAATCATTGGAGGAGCCACCGCCAGATGAGCCGTTGCTGTAGGAATCGTTGGAGTAGCTAGAGTCGCTGTTAGAGTCGCTCCAGTTATTGGCTTCGCTGCTCTCATCGCGTCCAGCGCTGGTGGCGGCGTAGACTCGCCCAGGGTGGACAGGCTCGGCTTTGATACTGCCCGATCGATCGTCGATATTGTCTGGCAGCTCAGGGAATTTTTCGACGGGAATATCGTCGATCAGGTCGCTCATGTAGTCGTACCAGGTGAGCGCTGCGGTGCTGCTGGCTCCGTAGGTGGGGCTGCTGTCGTCGTTGCCTAGCCAAACCCCTGTGACCAACTGCGGGATGTAGCCGACAAACCAGAGATCGCGCTTTTTCTCAGAAGTGCCAGTTTTGCCTGCCACCGATCGATCGGGCAGAGCCGCATTACCGCCCGTGCCGCCCTGAACTACGCCCTCTAGCATCCAGGTCATGATGGAGGCGCTGTCTGGGTCAATCGCCTGAACGGGCTTGAAGTGTGCCTGATAAATCACTTTGCCGAAGCGATTGAGGATGCGAGTCACCCCATGTGCTTCGACGTGGTTGCCTTTGTCTGCCAGTGTTCCGTAGGCGCTGGTCATCTCCAGCAGATTGACTTCTGAGGAGCCTAAAGCCAGCGAGTAGGCAGGCAGCAGCTTGGACTTGATGCCCATCCGCTGCGCGAGTTTGACCACCGGATCAAAACCCACATCCACGAGGACTTTGACCGCCACAATGTTGATCGAAGACTGCAATGCCGTCTGCATGGAGACAGAGCCACGATAGGATTTGCCGTAGTTATGTGGCTCATAGCCGTCTACGACATATTTGGCATCAATGTAGCCTCGGTAGGGCGAGAAACCAGCGGCGATCGCTGCCGAGTACACGAATGCCTTAAAAGTAGAACCGGGCTGACGCTGCGCCTGAGTCGCACGATTGAACTGACTTTTCTCAAAATCGTTGCCGCCGACTAGTGCTCTAATTTCGCCGTTGCGCGGATCAACCGAGACGAGCGAGGCTTGCTCAAACCCTTCGCCTGAGCCGTAGTTGGCGATCGCGTTTTGGATGACTTCTTGGGCATGTTTCTGCCACTTCAAATTCAGGGTGGTTTCAACCGTGAGTCCCCCGGCTTCTAGCTCGTCTTTGGGCACTAGACTGGGCAACTGCTGCTGAATATAGGTGGTGAAGTAAGGCACGGGGCTGGTTGCATTTTTGGGCGCACCCGGTTTAATGGCGATCGGCTCTGCCATCGCGGCATCCGCATCAGCCTGGGTGATGGAGCCAACATGCGCCATCCGCTGCAAGACAATGTTGCGCCGCTC
The DNA here is from genome assembly GCA_038239185.1 of Elainellales cyanobacterium. Taxonomy (GTDB): domain Bacteria; phylum Cyanobacteriota; class Cyanobacteriia; order Elainellales; family Elainellaceae; genus FACHB-886. Next base: position 3,397 of record JBBSFA010000543.1, read on the forward strand.
TTTGGCAAATTCTGGATTGACCAGCGGGGAATAGGC
>JBBSFA010000544.1:0-3431 GCA_038239185.1 Elainellales cyanobacterium
ATCTCAAACGCTTTCGCAAATCTCCACGTGGACCCAAGAAACCAAGGATCAAGAAGCAATTTGATCCCAAACATCCCCATGTGGCGACCGCTCGATTGCTGAACCAGGAGTAGTACAAAGAGTCACCTTAACAGGGGTAGGCACCAAATCCTAAACTATGTGCGCTTCATCATTCATCAAAAAATGTAGCTGTAACTTCTAATCATGCAGCACGAGCCGGAAAAATGTTGCTCGTGATTGATCCGGGGGTCGAGGATTATCAAACTCTAGCCGCAGGCGCGATCGCAGGCGCTGAAGTTGCCGTTCTGGATGCCGATCGCACTGGGATTGAACAAATCACGGAGCTGCTAAAAACTCATTCGGATATTCATAGCCTTCATCTTGTCTCTCACGGCGCTTCAGGCTGTCTTTATCTCGGCAACGCTCAGCTTACGCTGGAGACGATCGATCGCTACGCTTGGGACTTACAAAACTGGTTCACTGACTCGGCTCCAGCGCTTTTGATTTACGGCTGCAACGTGGCGACTGAACCAAGCGGTGCAAAGTTTCTGGGCTGCTTGCATCGGCTGACTGGGGCAGCGATCGCGGCTTCCACCACGCGGACAGGCAGCGCGGCTCTGGGCGGCAACTGGGACTTAGAAGTCAGCATTGGCAAAATTGAAGTGCCGCTAGCCTTTGAGGCGGCAACGATGGCGACCTACAGCGCTGTGTTCGCCCTGCCGACAGAGGACTGAGGTTCTGGCGGCGAGGCAAGTTTACCCAACCCAACGTGGGTTAAAACCAGGAAGGTTGTTCTACGGGACTGGCGCGATTTGAACGCGCGACCTACCGCTTAGGAGGCGGTCGCTCTATCCATCTGAGCTACAGCCCCAGGATTCATAGCCATGATAGCAGAGGCACAGCGTTTAAGCGTTAGGGTTTAGGTTGTTTCGCTTGTGCTGAAGGCGATCGCCTGCCCGATGGATCAAGCGATCGCCCTAGGATGCGGCAGATCAAGGCATGGTTTTATGCAAAATGCTCATGACTTTGCCGGGACAGTTGGGCAAGGGCAGCAGTTTGCTCCATGATCCGGCTTCGGTGACTCCAAGGCTGTGCTGACGGTGAATGTAGGTTTTGATGTGGGCTTCTGTGCCAATCAGCAGCACGGTGAGGCTGTGGGGGTTGGTGTTGTCGAAGCGATCGAGGTTGAGCAACGAAGAATTAGACATCGCAGTGTAGTCCTCCACTAGGGTTAAGGGGATAAAAAGTCCCAAAACCGAAGCCACCCCGGTGCTGAGTTGCTATGGTCGCGATCGCCATAGCAAAGCTGAGGTGGCTAGGGGAGTGATAAACTTTTCCTAGCCTCCAGACTGCTTGGTACAGCTTGGGGGTCAGTTCTCTGGGGGTGATGTCGCACTTCCAGGGAACGCTTCCGTTTCAGGAATTTTCAGTTGTGATTATTGAGAGTACAGTAAGGATGGGGCTTTTAGCAAGTAGTTCTTGATACAGGTTTACAGGGTTGGGCTTTCAAGATCGATCGCTTAGGCTTTGAACGCATGAGGTGAAGCATGTCCAGAAGCAATAAATTTGGCAATTCAAGCAGCGGGTAAAAATCAGGAGAAATCATATGCAAGCCTACAGACTCAAAGGAACAATCGATCAATCGGGTCACTTAATCATCACAGAAGCGATCGATTTATCTCCTGGCGAAGTAGAAGTCATCGTCCTACAGCCCTCTTCTCCAGCCGATAATTTTGTCTCTTCTGTGGAACCCCAAGCAGCAACTCCAAAGAGCAAGACAAGCGTAAAAGCATTCCAAGATTTGTTTAAAAAAACTGAACCTGTCCCGCCAGATTTTGATCCGGATCAAGCCAGATGGGAAGCTCTAAAAGAGAAGCACAATCTGTGAGAGCACTACTCGATACGAATATCATTCTAGATTACGCGCTTGAACGCCAACCCTTCTGGCAAGCGAGTGAACAAATTTTCCTCTTGATCGAACAGGGGCAATTTGAAGGATATATTTCTGCTTCAACCTGCGGCGATTTGTATTACATCATTCGCAAACAACGAGGACATGAGTGGGCGATCGCTTTTTTGAATCGATTGGTGAATCTCTGCTACATTGCAGCGGTTGATCAGACCGTTATTTCAATGGCACTGACTACGAATTTCAAAGACTTTGAAGACGCGATTCAATACAGCACCGCTGTAATCGCTCGTCTAGATGCTATTGTCACCCGCAATCCTCAAGATTTTGTAGGAGCGACGTTGCAAATTATGTCTCCTGATGCCCTAATTCAAGCGCTAACCTATTCTCACTAAGCCAATCCAGCCCATAGGTGCTTGATAAGATATGTGACTCATTGCTTCATCTCCCGGAGTGCGATCGCGCCATCTAATGGCTTGATCCTGGGTCATGCCGATAAAAGCGAACGCTTAATCCTTTTCCCCTGCCAAATGCAATAGCTGCTCATACAGCGATGCGCTGACCCAATATTGAGCATCCTGAATCATCGCATCCAACAGCGATCGTACCTGTAGGATCACTTGATTTTCTTTTGCCAGCAGCAGAATTCCTAACGTACCCATCACCTGCAACCCCAAACCTTGCGCGACCCGACGGGCTTCCTGCTCATCTAGGAGAATTCGCGGCTGCGGCACAGTAAGCGCCAGTGCGATCGCCTCTCGCTCTCCATCGTCTAGTGTTGCGGGCAGATTAGCGACTGGAGCCGGATAAACTTGCAGCCATCCTGAATCGATCGCTTGCAACACGGCTTGTGTACCGCTAAAGCCTAGTACAGTTGTTTCGTTGTAGACAGCTTGAGGAATTAAGACTTGCCCAAATAGCACTTGCAATAGATCAAGGCGATCGATCGCCGCAAAGTTGATTAAGGGGGTCGCGTTACAAATGATCGTCACCGCTGCCAAACTCCCGATCGGATGGCTTCAGCATCCTGCAACAGTTCTGCTTCGTCATAATGTCGCTGAATCTGGTGTTGACCCAAAATCTGCTGAAACTGCCAAACCGATAGATCTGCCAGCCGACGGGCTTGCCCAAAGGTGAAAATAGATTGGGCATAGAGTTGTAAGGCTAGCTCTTGGCGAATTGCCTGTTCCCCCTGACGCAGCGAGTCTGGTGAAAGTTCGAGGCTAATAGGTTCGCTGATTTGACTCATGGCAAAAACCATCGATACGCACGACTACCGCCTCAATTTTATCATTTGCCTTCTGTGAAGTTCACGTCCGATCGCCATCTTGCAAATATGTTAGCGATCGCGTAGCGCATCTAAACGCATTGTCAGGGCGATCACTCTATCTTATTTCTGTATCCTAGAGCATACTAATTTGGTTGTATTTATACAATCTTGTACGACATAAGCTATATCATCGATCGATGGATTGGCAATATTCGAGGTTTCACCGTTATGTGTCGCAGGGTGTTTACTCAG
>JBBSFA010000545.1:0-3428 GCA_038239185.1 Elainellales cyanobacterium
ATGGGGCAAACATGATTAAACTTTTGGGGTTGTTTGTAAACCAGCCTAGAGGTTCGGAGTATCTGAGCTGTTCACTCAGCTACGCTGCTTCAGGGCTACTGAAAGCTCCCCGCTCAGCGTAAGCGGCGGGGAGTAGTTTACTATCCGCAAAGCCAAGGAAGCCTTCAATCTGAGCATCGTAGAAGGCGATCGCTTCTTGCCCATCCGTGAGGCGATCGCGCCCTCAGACATTTTGGCAGGCACCCTCAAAGAAACCTTACCCATCGTTGCTACATCTGGCAGTGAAAAAGCTCGATCGGAAGGCATCATTTACCCAGTGCTGCTAGAAGTGAGGCGCATTCTCGATCGCAAAATCAGCCTCTTCTCTGGGGAAGACTTTACGATCGAAGAGGCAGTCGGACTGAACGGCATTTGTGACTTCCTGCTGACCCGCTCCACCGAAGTGTTAGAAATCGAAGCCCCCACCGTTGTCCTTGTCGAAGCTAAAAAAACAGACCTAAAAACTGGATTCGGGCAGTGTATTGCTGAAATGGTTGGCGCTCAACGCTTTAACCAGGCAAAAGAACAAGCTATTCCCACCATTTATGGCAGCGTCAGCAATGGCATTCAGTGGCAATTCCTCAAACTCGAACAGCAGATCGTCACAATTGACCTCACCGTTTACCCTTTACCGCCTGTGGATCACATCCTCAGCATCTTTGTCTGGATGCTACAAGAGGGTTAATATCCTTTCTTGACCGGAAGGAACAGGTCAACCCTAGCCCATTTCAAACCGAGGAAAACAAATGGACAAGGAAAGGCTCTTTCAGCAATTGCAGCAGCAAGATAATGCCGTCTTGCTAGAGCTACTCGACGATGCCTATGAAGGCATGGACACAAACCAACGTCGCCAAGTCTTTAGTCACCTATTCACACGGATTCCTCCCGCCTTTATCGATGGCAACCACCTGCTAGAAGGCATTCAAAAGTTTGACAAAGATTCTCGCGCAGGTGAATACTACGCCCCATTCAATGTCAACTCAAAAAACTTCATGGATATTCCAGAGGAGACTGAAGCGTGGTTTGAGCAGCTTGGCGATTTTCTGCAAGACAGTTGCCGATTGACCGAACAGGGCGAGCATGAGCAAGCGATCGCCTGTTTTCAGAATTTTGTATCAACTCATTGGTGTAATGGAATCTGGAGAAGAAATTGTCTTTGCCGATGAACTGGGAAGCTGGATGATTCCTGGCGATGAGAAACAATATATTAGCGCTTACCTAACCTCTCTAGCGGCGATCGCCACCCCTGAACAATTTACCGAACAGGTTTTGCCTCTCGTGAAGCGTGATAGCTACTCCTCATTTGTGCGTCAAGTCTATAAAACAGCCCGCAAGGTAGGGAATGCAGCCCAAAAGAAACTTTTGCAAGCCGAAGCAAAACGCCAGAATATCCGAACACAGCGCAAATCTTGATTGATAAGTAAAACATAAGGCTGCGATCGACTGAAATTGTGCGATGCAACTCAAAAGAGTACCCGATCGGGTAGTCCCAAAGCCTGACAAATTTCGCAAAGTCTAAAATAGAAGCTTCACTGTTCTCGTCATCGTTTGCTGTTTGTCCGTTTCGAGGCGATCGGTGCATTTTGCCTCGTCTGTTTAGTTACATTGCTTTAGACCATCACAGCCTTAGACCGTTACAGCCTCAGATAGTCGTTTAAATCTAGGAGAGTAACATTGTGAGTAGACCAGTCAGTCCGAATTCTTTTTGGCAAAAAGAACTAGAGTGTACTGCCTTTAAGATTGTTTATGAATTTTGCATTCAAGCGGTTCACTTTCTAATCATCACAACTGCTAGCGATCGCGAAGAGAGTGCTACTAACTTATACCATTTTTATATGAAGCTACACATAATTAAAAGGCTCGAAAAGCTCCTGAATCAAAGGTTTCAGCTCTCAATGATTTGTGCAGCTTCACAGTAAATTGGTATTAGAAGAAAGCAAAAATTCCCTTTTAAGCTTTTTTTCTAATAGGTTTCAAGCTGCAATCATTGGACAGTTTGAACTTGACGGAAATTTTTACTTAATTGTTAAAACGCAAAATCCTGCTCACGATACGGCTGAAGCTGAGCCAAGTCCGATCGATCTGCTGACAGAACGAGAGCTGCAAGTCGCAACTCTGACTGCCTCCGGCAGATCAAACAAACAAATCGCAAATCATTTACATATTAGTGAATGGACGGTTTCAGCCCACTTGCGCCGAATTTTTATCAAACTTAATGTAGATAATCGAGCCGCAATGGCTTATCGCTGCGCTCCGCTGATCCAACAAACCATTCAAATGACTAGGGTGCGGCTCTTTTTACGTAACGTTTTGCAACGAAGGTGATGGTTTTCCATCAACTTTTCTGTTATTTTCTGGGTTAAAAGCTGGATGTATTTCTTTTTTGAAAGATATGTCCCCCTCTTCACCTGAAAAGCCATGAAACCGACGTCTCCTTCTGTCCCAAAAACCGATGCGTTTAAGTTTGCAGATGAGCAATATGCTAGCCTCGTCGAGCGCCTACGGTCAATCGAGAGCCAGGAGTTAGAGCATGGAGAGGTGGAGCAAATCATTTGGCAAGAGGGCACCGAACTGCTGCGGCGCTTATTCCAAAGTCATCTCGACGAGCGATACCAAAATGAATCAGCCCAAGTCAACGTGGTGGGCAGCGAGGGAGAAAAACGTCCGCACCGACGGAACCATTGTCAGCGACAATTAGCGACTCTGTTTGGAGAAGTAGTGGTGACTCGACTGGGATATAGCAGCAAGCAATCTGGAGTGAGTGCGCTGTATCCAGTCGATGGACAGTTGAACTTAGCGCCCGACCAATATTCCGACGGGGTGCGCAAACGAGTCGCCACCACCGCCGCTTTAGTGTCATTTAGTGAAACAAGCCAGACGATGGAGGAAACCACCGGAGTACAGGTCGGGAAACGACAATGCGAGGAACTGATTGTCAAAGTCTCCCAAGACTTTGAGGCCTTCTATGCCCAACGCGCCCAAGAGAGTGCGCAAACGAGTCAGGATTTGCTGGTGCTGACCACCGATGGCAAAGGGATTGTCATGCATGGAGAGGACTTACGTGCAGCCACCGCCAAAGCAGCTCAGGCATCAGCCAAACACCCAAAGACCCGGTTGAGTCCTGGAGAAAAACGGCAACGTAAACGGATGGCAACGGTGGCATCAGTGTACAGCACTCCGCGGTTTGTTCGTCACCCCGAACAAATCATCGGACATGACCGGGGGTCTCCCCAGCGTCCAGACATTGCCAATAAGCGAGTCTGGACCAGTGTGGAACACGATGCCAAGACGGTCATTGGGAGTGCCTTTGATGAAGCCGTGCGACGTGATCCCCAGCATCAACGCGAATGGGTGGTGTTGGTCGATGGCGAAGAGCGGCAGTTAGACTA
>JBBSFA010000546.1:0-3420 GCA_038239185.1 Elainellales cyanobacterium
AATCATGGCGGGGTCAAGAATCGCCAGTGCGACGCAGCAAGCGATCGTGCCCGCAATTACGACGGGGAAGATATAGAGCAGGTCATTTGGCCAAGCGGGTTCACCATAGTAGTTGTGACCCATGCCGTTTTTCAATTTTTCGCGTAAGACGGGATCGGCAAGATCCGGCTTTTTAAGAGTTGCCATGAATTAAGCGCTCTCCTTAAGTTTTTGAGAAGAAGATAACAGGAATTTCCAAGGCTGTCAGTCCTCTCAAGGGTGGAGAGACTGGGGCGATCGAAAATTCGGAGAGAATGCAAGAAGAAGTGCAAGAGACTTACAAGACACACAAGCCAAGACACACAAGCGACTTGCCAGACCTTTACAACGGTCCTGAGATTCCTTGTTTCCGGATCATCAGGAAGTGCAACAGCATGAAGACGGCAATGAACCAGGGCAAGACAAACGTGTGAGCGCTGTAGTACCGGGTTAAAGTCGCCTGACCCACGCTATCGCCACCGCGCAGCAGATCCGCCATCAAAGTTCCCACAACTGGGATAGCTTCCGGCACACCAGAGACGATTTTAACCGCCCAATAGCCAACCTGATCCCAAGGCAAGGAGTAGCCCGTCACACCGAAAGAAACGGTGATCACAGCCAAAATCACGCCCGTTACCCAGGTCAACTCGCGGGGCTTCTTAAATCCGCCCGTCAGGTAAACGCGGAAAACATGCAGGATCATCATCAGCACCATCATGCTGGCAGACCAGCGATGAACCGAACGAATCAACCAGCCGAAGCTGACATCGTTCATTAAGTGCTGCACCGAAGAAAAAGCCTCAGCGACCGTTGGCTTGTAGTAAAAAGTCATTGCAAATCCAGTCGCGAACTGGATGATGAAGCAAACTAGGGTAATGCCGCCCAAGCAATAGAAAATATTGACATGGGGCGGAACGTACTTGCTGCTGATGTCGTCTGCGAGCGCCTGAATTTCAAGGCGTTCGTCAAACCACTTAAAGGGTTTCGAGTCTGTGAGTTGTTTCGTAAACATGAAACGGGAATTCCAGAAGGAAAAATGATAACTGTCATTAAATTTAACACACCTCTAAGACAGTTTGCACAAGGCAAAATCCTGGAAAATCAAGGTTTTGAGTCAACTTGCCTAGAACATTTATGAAGAGAGCCTTTGCAGCAAACTTGAAGCCGATGAGGTTTCCCGGTAGCCAGGAATTCAGACTCACATTAAGATATGTAGGATGAAAAGACGGATTTTTTGCTTTGCATCGGTTTTCCGCTCCGCACTGGGTTTCCTGTCGATAGGCTTCCAATCGCTACCTGCCCGATCGCTCTTGGCATTTAGCTTGGCGATCGCCCTAGTCTTCGGCTGTTTCCATGCGCCCGCCTCAGCCCTGACGCAAGAGCAGCGGCTGCTGAGCGAAGTCTGGCGGATTGTCGATCGCTCCTACGTCGATGACACCTTCAATCACCAAAACTGGTGGCTGGCGCGGCAGAAAGCGCTCCAACAGCCCTTGCTCGATCGCGAACAGACTTACACTGCCATCCAAAAGCTGCTGGCAAGTCTTGATGATCCCTTTACTCGCCTGCTGAAGCCAGATCAGTACCGCAGTCTGCAAACCAACACGTCGGGAGAGCTGACGGGCGTGGGGTTGCAGATCAGCCAGGATGAGGCGGGAAATCTGCGCGTGATTTCTCCGATCGAAGGCTCTCCGGCTGAGCGGGCTGGGATTAAACCTCGCGATCGCATCCTCAAGATTAACGGCTTTCCGACCAAAACGCTGACATTAGACGATGCCGCAGAGCGGATGCGGGGCGCGATCGGCAGCAAGGTGTCGCTGACGATCGCCTCTGACGAAGATGCGGCGCAGGAAAAAGAGATCTTGCTGTTGCGCGATCGAATCAGCCTCAATCCGGTCTATGCGGATCTGCGCGTTGCCGATTCACGCATTTCTGAAGCCAGCGAATCTAATGACAGCACGCTGACTAATCGCACAGGCAGAAAAATTGGCTACATTCGACTCAGCCAGTTCAATGCGAACGCCAGTACCGAAGTTGCCAATGCCATCCGACGGCTGGAATCTCAGGGGGCAAAGGCTTATATGCTTGACCTGCGGGGCAATCCAGGTGGATTACTGCAAGCAGGAATCGAAATCGCGAAACTGTGGTTAGCAGAAGGCACGATCGTCTACACCGTCAACCGCAACGGGATTCAAGACAGCTTTACCGCGATCGGAGAGGCTTTAACGGATGATCCGCTGGTGGTACTGGTTAACCAGGGAACGGCTAGCGCTAGCGAAATTTTGGCGGGCGCACTGCAAGACAACGGACGCGCTCAGTTGATTGGAGAGCGCACCTTCGGCAAGGGCTTAATCCAATCGCTGTTCAACCTGTCGGACGGTTCTGGACTGGCGGTGACGATCGCCAAATACGAAACGCCCAACCATCACGACATTAATCGGCTGGGAATTCCGCCAGATATTACGATTCCGCTTGACCCGATCAGCCGTGACGAAGTTGCCACCGCTGCCGATCGCCAGTATCAAGCTGCCGTAGAAACGCTGTTGCAAGGATCTGTCGTGGCAGGCGCAACCTAGACCCCATGCAACAAAAACAAGCGCAGCACCGAGGACGCACATATCATGATCCGCTGCATGGGGCGATCGTGCTGGATGGCAGCGATCCGACCGAAGCGCTGCTAATTCGCCTGATCGATACGCCTGCCTTTCAGCGATTACGCCGGATTCGCCAGTTGGGTTCTGCGAGTCTGACGTTTCATGGGGCAGAATCGAGCCGCTTTACGCATTCGATCGGGGCCATGGTGATTGCGCGTCGGATCTTCGATCGACTTGCTGCCAAGTTTCCCCAGCTTCAGCCTTACCGCCCTGTCGTGCTCTGTGCTGCTTTGCTACATGACATTGGACATGGCCCTTTTAGCCACACCTGCGAAGAGATCTTTGGCTGTCAGCACGAGCTTTGGACAGAGCGAATCCTGAAAGAATCCCCGCCAATTCGTCAACTGCTAGAAGATTTTGATCCAGAGCTAGTAGAGCAACTCGCGCAGGTTTTTCATAAACGCCATCCAGTGCCGCTGGTTTGGCAGTTGGTTACTAGCCAGCTCGATTGCGATCGCCTCGATTACCTAATGCGGGATACCTACTTTACAGGCGCATCCTATGGACGGCTAGATCTCGATCGAATTCTGCTGGCACTGAACTACGATCCGCTGACGCAGCAGCTAGTCGTGGCAAAAAAGGGAATGGCGGCGATCGAACATTATTTGGTGGTGCGCTACTTTATGTACGCTCAGGTCTATAACCATTCTAAAAACCTGACGGCATCCTGGATCTTAGAGCAGGCTTTTCGCAGAGCGCAGGAGCTGATGGCGATCGGGCAGCTTTCCGCCGATCAAACCGTTACCGCATG
>JBBSFA010000547.1:0-3418 GCA_038239185.1 Elainellales cyanobacterium
AATAAACTCTTGGCGCGAAATAACTCTGCCCAGACTTGTTTGAGCGCTCCGCTGATTTCGGCGCGGCTAGTGCCACAGACTTGAGCTTGCAGCAAGCCTCTAGTGCGGTGGCTGACGGTGGGATCAGTACCAGCGGGCAAGGACAGAGAGGGTCGCAGCATCAAAACCGACGATCGCCAAGGCTCAGCAGCGGCTTCGATCTGAGCTAGCCACTCCTCTGGAACGATCGCCGCTTGAATTCCCTGCCGAAGCTGTCGGGCGAGCGTCTGAAGCTGAAGCGGCTGATCAACATCGACATGCAACTCTGAGTAGGGCAAATCTGCCAGCAGCGGCGATCGCCAGTCAATCTGCTGCAAAAACTGCCGAAACCGAGCCGATGTCACCACTACGCCCGGAATCACCGGATACCCGCGCTGCTGAAGCAAGGCTAAATAAAGGGCTTTATCTCCCACTAAGCTACGCTGAGCAGGCTGAATTAGCTCAAGCCCGTAGAGAGTATTAGCCCCGTAGAAACCATCAGACATCAGCTTGTCCCGACTTTAGCAATCGATCGTGAGCGGCGCAATTTCCAGCAGTGGTATCAGCTTCGTGCCAAACTCAGCTTCAAAGCTAGCCTTCTTCAAATCCAGGCTCCAAAGCTCTAAAGCACAATCGTCATCTGGATTGGCAGCCTGCAAATGCAGATAAAGCGTTTGCTGATCAGGCTGATACTCACAGCGCACTTGGCTAATTGCCCCGATCTGCCGCCGATCGATCGCCACCGCTAGCCGCAACAAGGGATGCAGTTGTTCTACAACCCGACGATGCCGCTTGCTGCTGAGATTGCGATAGCTCTCGTGCTTTTTCTTAGGGCTGTTTCTGCGGTGGTAGCGGGCGAGATTGGCGATCGTTTCAATTTCAACCTCGTTATAGCCCAGCAGATCGCCGTTCCGAATCAGATAGTAGGAGTGCTTATGGTGGGCACTATGGCTGACAAAGTGACCGCAGTTGTGCAGAATCGCGCTTGCCCATAGCAGTTCGCGTTCTGCCTCTCCCCACTGATGTAGCGTCCCTTGCATCTGGTCAAACAGGCTGAGTGCTACTTTAGCCACCCGTTCGGCGTGCGCGAGATCAACCTGAAACTTTTGGGCCGTTTTGATCACGCTGCGCTCTCGCACCGAGCTTTGGTAGCGCAGATGGTTTTCAATCAGCCCGTGCGTCAGCATCCAATCCACGACCACGCCTTCGCGCAATGCCCGTTCGCAGATCGTGATGCTCTCCAGCCCCAGCATCGCCATTGTCTCTTGCAGGATCACCGCGCCCGCCACAATAATTTCAGAGCGGCGATCGTTCATCCCTGGCAAAGCAGCGCGATCGGCGTTGTTTAGCTTTCTCAGACGATTCACAATCTCGCGCAGATCGCGCAGGCTAAACTCATAGCCATTCAGCGGAGTCGGGGCAGTGCCCAGCTTTTCGCGGGCGTGCAGGACTGCCAGCGTTTCGATCGTGCCAGAAGTGCCGACCATGCGCGGCTCTTCCCCCGACCGCAAGTTAGCCCGTAGCTCGTCGCTCGCTCGCTCCAACATGCCGCGCACATAGGCTTGCAGATATTGAAACTCGCCGTTGCTGATCGGGTCGGTGCTAACCAACTCTGCGGTGAGGCGAACTGCGCCGATCTTCGTGCTGCTGAGGCTGCGAGGTGCTTCGCCATCCCCCAAAATTAGCTCGGTGGAGCCGCCGCCGATATCAATGATTACATGCGGCTGCTGACCAAACTCAACCCCCGACAGAACGCCCAAATAAATCCGCCGCGCTTCTTCCTGTCCCGAAATCAGGTCAATAATCAGCCCCGTTTCTTGCTCAACCTGCTCCAGAAAAGCATGACCGTTCGGAGCTTCGCGCACGGCGCTGGTAGCTACGGCAATGATAGCTTCAGCCTTCAAACTTTTGGCAATGTCTTTGCAGCGCTTTAATGCCGCCATGGCTCTGCCGATCGCCGCTGGGGTTAACCGTCCTGTCGCTTTGTCGCGATCGCCCAGCCGCACCGTAGATTTTTCCCTGGCAATAATCGTGAAGGCAGGAATATCGGGCTGAATTCTTGCCACCGCCATGTGAATCGAGTTGGTTCCCACATCAATGGCAGCCAGGATGCGATCGGCTGTACTGTCTTGTGTACTGTTTTGGAGAGAAAGCTCTGAATCAGGCTGGGCAGCCGATGGAGCAGGATGAGGCAAGGGCAGCTTGCCCTCATAAGCCAAATTGAACATCCGCGTGTCTAAACCATACAGGTTGAAATAGGGTTGAAGCGCCGACTCGTAACCGATTTCGATCGCTGAAATTGTTCATCTAGCAACAAAATTCGAGAAAATCTTGAAAACCTGTCTCAAATTTTACCCTGCATTGCTTCGTCATGCTCTATACCTGCTATCGAGTTTTACCCCAACGCCTTCTTGGTTTGCGTCAAGCTCAACACACTTGCCAGCAGGGCAATCCCGCCAGCCGCATAGAACACCGCAGGCAATCCCGCTAGCTTCCAGATCGGTCCTAACAGCACGGGCGAAATAAACTGCCCTAGCGAATTAAACCCAGTGCCGATCGCCAACACGCTCGCTCGCATCTCTGAAGGCGATCGCTTCGCCAGTGCATCATACAGATTGGGCGTAATCACCCCAAACCCAACGCCAAACAAAATCGCCGCAATCACAATCAGAAACAGGCTAGTCAAAAACGGAATCGTCGCCAAAGTCAAAGCCATCAGGCTAAACCCAAACGCGATCGCCCAATTTGCCCCCATTCGTTGCGCTAGCTTGCTCGCCCCGATCGCAGAAACCAAAGCCGCACCGACCAACCGCACCGCCAGCACAAACCCATTCGTCATCGGTGTGGCATGAATCGCATCTTTTAAGTAGAGCGGCGTGTAGATTACCACGGCATACACGATCAAAGCCGCGATCGCGATAAACAGATACAGCCGCAAAATCTCTGGTTTCATCACCACCTTGCCCAGACTGCCTTGCTCCGCTCCCAGCAGTGATCCTGACTTCTCCTTAGGTTCCCGCAGATTGAGTGCGGCGATCGCAGCCAGCGGAATCGCCAAGGCATAGAGGTAAAAGGCATACTGCCAGTGGACACCGCCGACCCAACCGCCAACCAGCGGAAAGAAAATCGCAGAAGTGGTCATAACGCTGGTCGCATAGCCCAAAATCCGCGATCGCTGGTCGCCATCGTACATGCTGCCCAGCAGCCCAATTACAGCCGCCGCGACTCCGCCGCTGGCAGCGCCCAGCAGTCCTCGTGTCAGCAGCAGCAGCGGAAAAGCAGTGACAAAAGCCGTTGCCGTACCAAACAGCGCATAGAGCAGCAAACAGGGAATCATCACCTTCAGCTTGCCAACGCGATCGGCAACAATCCCCATCAGCGGCGTGGAGATCGCGCTGGT
>JBBSFA010000548.1:0-3416 GCA_038239185.1 Elainellales cyanobacterium
AGTCAGGGTTTCAGAAACATTGGTGAGCGCGGTAAGAATTTCATGGGTTTGCTTCACCTGACCCTGGCTAGTAATAAGTTGGGTAGCATTTTGGTAAGAAAAGAAATTGACCAGCACCATCAACAGCAGTGCCAGACAGAATGCTGCCGTTACCCATTTTCTTTCGAGCGACCATTTTAGAGTATTGAGAGCCATTGCATTCTGAGAATGAGAATCTGCATTAGAGTAAATTCAGGAGCGATCGCGTCCAGTTGCTTTGCCATAAATTTAATCTAGAGTCTGAAGTCCAAAAACTCAATGCGTGTTTTAGTTGTCGAAGATGATGTGCGGATTGCCAATCTGCTCACGGAAGCATTTACCAATCGTCAACATGAGGTTGATATGGCGGCAGATGGGGAACTCGCATGGGATCTCGTCAACTCGCTAGATTCTGACCTGATCGTGCTGGATTTAACACTGCCCAAAATCGACGGTATCAAGCTTTGTCAACAGCTTCGGGCAAGAGGAGCAACGGCGCGAAATGCTGTAACCCCTATCATGATGCTAACGGCACGAGATACGATCGCTGACAAAATCATCGGATTAGATGCGGGAGCCGATGATTACATGGTTAAGCCGTTTGATATCGAAGAACTGATGGCGCGTATCCGTGCCGTGCTACGTCACGGTAGCCCTACAGCCAATCCAACACTAGCATGGGGCGATTTGCAGCTAAATCCTAACACTTACGAAGCGACTTACCAGGACGTTCCCCTCAATTTGACTCCAAAGGAATTTGCCTTGCTGGAACTATTGATCTCTAGTGGTCGCAGGGTGATGAGCCGCCCAATTATTATTGAAAAACTCTGGTTGCCGGAAGAAACCCCAACGGAAGAAGCCGTGAAAACACACATCCGCACCTTACGGCAAAAGCTGAAAGCAGCAAATGCACCTGATGACCTAATTGAAACGGTATATGGCATGGGTTATCGGCTGAAGCAGTCAACCTGAAGGCTGAAATCCCCCGAGTTCCCCCCGAGTTCCTGCTGGTATCCCGACTTTGAGTTGATAACCTATGAACAACAAGATGCAGAGTAATTTCCATGGCTATACAAACAATCACCAAACCCAAGGAATCTACTCCTACTTATCATGAGCTTTCGGGTGCAGATGTCATCCAACAATTGGCAAGCCATGCTGACCAAGGTTTGACACTACTAGATAGCGCCCAACGTCAGAAGCACTATGGGCTGAACGAATTAGAAGTTAAACCTGCGAAGCCTGCCTGGTTGAGGTTTTTACTGCAATTTAATCAGGCATTGCTGTATATTCTGTTAATTGCTGGGGTCATCAAAGCATTTCTCGGATCATGGACGAATGCGGCTGTGATTTGGGGAGTCACCCTGATCAACGCGATCATCGGCTTTGTGCAGGAATCGAAGGCAGAAGGGGCGATCGCGGCGCTGGCAAAAGTAGTCACCACAGAAGCGATGGTCATCCGGGACGGGAAAAAGCAACAGGTTCCGTCTCAGGAATTGGTTCCGGGAGATTTGGTTTTATTGACTTCTGGGGATAAAGTTCCAGCCGATATGCGATTGCTGACGGTGCGTGGCTTACAAGTGGATGAGTCGGCACTGACAGGCGAATCGGTTCCGGTGGAGAAAACAACTCAGCCCTTACCTGCCGATGCACCCTTAGCAGAACGCACCAACATGGCGTATGCCAGTAGTTTTGTCACCTTTGGACAGGGTTGTGGCGTGGTTGTAGCAACCGGAAACACGACTGAAGTTGGGCAAATTTCTCAATCGTTGGATCAAAGCCACAGTTTGAGTACGCCCCTAACTCGCAAGTTTGCCAAGTTCAGTCAGACGTTGCTGTATATCCTTCTGTCTCTCGCTTCGCTGACCTTTTTCGTCGGATTGGGGCAGGGACGATCGTGGGCAGAAATGTTTGAAGCAGCGGTTGCCTTAGCGGTGAGTGCCATTCCAGAAGGATTGCCTGCGGTGGTGACTGTGACGCTGGCGATCGGGGTAAACCGCATGGCGCGTCGTCATGCCATTATTCGCAAGCTCCCAGCCGTCGAAACTCTTGGGGGTGCAACGGTAATCTGTTCCGACAAAACGGGAACGCTGACGGAAAATCAGATGACGGTGCAGGCAATTTATGCTGGTGGGCAACGCTATCCAGTCAGCGGTGTGGGATACGCGCCAGACGGCGAAATTCGTACAGATGTGGGCGAGACAATCGCGTCCGAAAGTGTGACAGCCGCGATCGAGTTACAAGATCTGCCCGCCTTAAAGGACTGTTTGATTGCAGGAGCGGTGTGTAATGATACCTATCTAGACTGGAAAGACAATCGGTGGGCAGTTGTAGGCGATCCAACCGAAGGGGCCTTAATTGTCGCCGCCCAAAAAGTAGGATTGGAGCAAATCTCACTCAATGAACGATTGCCCCGTCTGGATGCTATCCCCTTTGAGTCGCAGTTTCAGTACATGGCAACGCTGCACCAGGGGAGCGACTATAACATTATTTATGTCAAAGGCTCTTTGGAGGCTGTTCTTAGCCGTTGTCAGGCAATGCTTGACGGCTCTAGTCATGCAGTTCCGGTTTATCGAGAGTTATTGCAGATGGAAGCAGAACGCCTGGCAGAGCAAGGCTTGCGGGTTTTGGCTTTTGCTGAAAAGTTAGTCCCAAGCCACCAGGCGACCTTAGATCACGCTGACCTGGATGGAGGGCTAATGCTTCTGGGCTTGCAGGGTATGATTGATCCGCCTCGCGAAGAAGCGATCGCGGCTGTGGCTGCCTGCCAGTCTGCCGGAATTCAAGTCAAGATGATCACAGGCGACCATTTGACCACGGCAACGGCGATCGCTGATCGAATTGGACTCAAGCAGGCAGGGCAGGTGATCGGTTTTACGGGGCAGCAACTGGCAAAGATGAGCGACTCCGAACTATGGCAAGCAGTGGACTCAGGCTCAGTGTTTGCCAGAGTGGCTCCAGCGCAAAAGCTGCGACTGGTAGAAGCCTTACAGTCACGGGGTGAAATAGTGGCGATGACGGGCGATGGCGTGAATGATGCCCCTGCTTTAAAGCAATCTGATATTGGCATTGCCATAGGGAAAGCCGGAACCGACGTTGCCAGAGAAGCGGCAGATATGCTGCTGACGGATGATAATTTTGCCTCGATCGAAGCGGCAGTCGAAGAAGGACGCACTGTTTATCAGAACTTGCGAAAGGCGATCGCCTTTATTTTGCCGGTCAACGGTGGCGAGTCGATGACGATTTTAATTAGTGCGTTATACCAATTTAATATGAAGACACATATAATAGGGGAAGTGAAGTCAGGCAGTCGAGGTCTGTATGAGTCGTCCCTTTAACCTTGAGATCAAAGAGAGCGAAGCAGCGTTGAAGAAGCAACTGCAAACCGTTCGAGAAAC
>JBBSFA010000549.1:0-3415 GCA_038239185.1 Elainellales cyanobacterium
GAAGGATATGATGCGGACATCGACTCCTACATTGACTCGGAGGAGTACGAGTCCAACTTTGGCGACTCGATCGTGCCTTACTCGCGCGGATTCTCGACGCAGCCAGGACAGAAGATTGCCGGATTTACCCGGATGTTCCAGCTCTACAGAGGCTATGCCACAAGCGATCGCTCTCAGATTGCTGGCTCTAGCTCTCGCCTAGCGGCTGAACTGGGCAAAAATAGCGTCTCTGCGGTAGTCGGATTTTCGGGAGCCAATGAAGGCTGGGCTTACCAAGCTTCTAAGCAAGGGACAGCACCCAGTCGGGTGTTTGGTCGCTCTTCGATCGATTCGTCCGATCGGCTGTATCGGATTGAAGTATCCGGGGTGAGTCTCCCCAGATATCCGCGAGTCCGCCGCAGCAACCAGGAGTTTATCGTGCCTTACGAGCAGCTCTCCAGCACGCTCCAGCAAATCAACAAAATGGGCGGGAAAGTCGCGAGTATTAATATCGCGCAATAGCTGCGCCCCGTTCACCAGAGCGATCGCGAAGCGTTTGGCGATCGCTCTTTTCAAACTGATGCTTTAAAGCCTTTTTGGAGACAAAACACTATGTTGGGAAACTTATCGTCAACCAGAGCCTCTAGCGCGACAGCAGACAATCGAATCTTTGTCTATGAAGTCGAAGGGCTACACCAGAACGAACAAACTGACAACAATTCTTATCCGGTGCGGAACAGCAGCAACATGCTGATGCAAGTCCCGTATAGCCGCATGAATCAGGAGATGCGCCGCATCACTCGTCTGGGCGGCAAAATCGTCAACATTTCTCCTCTAGAAAATCAATCTTCTCTCACAGCGCAAGCCCCTCACGCAGAAGCTGCTTCAAGCGCCGATCAGTAGCGCTGTAGGGCAAAGAGATACTTTAAAAGGTAGGGCGAAACCCTACCTTTTTTGGCGCGATCGATCTAGCCGCAGCAAACTTTTAGAGTTTGTAGCGTGGGATCGGTGCAACCCGTCAGAACGCCGCCTGCGGCTAAAATCTGCTGAAGAAAGCCGATCGCCTCAACGGTAATCATTTCGCCGGGAATCAAGACCGGAATTCCGGGAGGATAAGGACAGATCAGTTCGGCGCTGGGCTGGGCGATCGCTTCTTGCACAGGCACAACCCGCTGTTCTGCAAAAAAAGCTTGCCGAGGGGAAAGCTTGGCAACTGGCAGTGGCACTTGAGCAGAGATATTTATTGCGGTTTGGCTGAGCTTTGTCGAATACAGTGCTGCGAGTCCCTTCACGAGTCGATCGCCATCCTCAAGGGTATTTCCGTGAGTCAGAATAAACGTCAGGTGACGTAATCCGGGCAACTCGCAGGTCACGCCCGCACGATGCAGCCGTTCATCTGCCTCAAATCCACTCAATCCCAACCCTGCAACGCTAACGGTGAGGCGAAGCGGATCGATCACGAAAAATCCCGGAGTGGCGCGAGGCTGCAAAACCGCAAATTCAGGCATTCCAGCAAGCTGACTCCGCACGATCGCCGCTAGCTTCAGCGCTGAGTCCAAAAGTGATTTACCCTGCGTTGCCATCTGCTGCCGCGCTGCATCCAGTGAGGCAAGCAGCAGATAGTTGGGACTGGTGGACTGCACGAGCTGCAAAGCCCGACTCAGCCGATCGCGATCGATCCGAGTTCCCTGAACATGCAGCATGGCGGCTTGAGTCAAGGCAGACAGAGTTTTATGGGTCGATTGCACCGCTAGGTCGGCTCCCGCCTGCAAAGCAGGTATCGGCAAGTCTGAATGAAAGCCAAAATGTGCGCCGTGCGCCTCATCAACTAGCAGCGGCACATGATGAGCATGAGCCAGTGTGGCGATCGCTGCCACGTCCCCACACACGCCGTAATAGGTGGGCGAAACGAGCAGAAGGGCTTTCGCATCCGAATGCTGAGCCAAGGCGATCGCCACTTGCGCTGGATCAACGCTGTGGGCGATGTCCCACTGTCGATCGATTTCTGGTTCCAGCCAAACTGGAATCGCACCGGAGAGAATCAGGGCAGCGATCGCAGACTGATGGACGTTGCGAGGCAAAATCAATTTGTCTCCAGGCTGGCAGGTTGCCAAAACAGCCGCCTCAATGCCGCAAGTCGAACCATTTGCCAGAAACCAGGTTTGCTCTGCCCCAAACGCAGCGGCGGCGAGGGCTTGTGCTTCTAGAATCACTCCCTCTGACGCAAACAGATTGTCTAGCTCAGGCAGTTCTGGCAAATCTGCCTGCAAAGCTTGAGCGCCAAGCAAAGCCGCAAAATCCGCTGAAGCACCCTGTCCGCGCTTATGTCCCGGCGTATGAAAGGCAGCATTCGATCGCTGAGCCGCAGTGTGGAGCGCTTGTAGCAATGGAGCACTAGTTTGAGAAAGTGAAAATGACATAGAACAAAAAATCACCGAATTTTCCAACGCCGTCGCCAGCTAGAAGTAGACTCCAACGAAGAACCCTCTTGCTCTTGCTGATGTCTTGCTAAAATATCGATCGCCACATCTGATAAGCCAGGATCGCGATACGGAATGGCAGCGCGAGTTTGCAAATGTTCTTGCTCCATTTGTGAAAGTAACGGCAGATCCTCTTTGTCAAAACTAGCGATCGTCCCCTGTGACCATTCGTGAGAAGCCTGAGTTTCTGCGATTGGGATTGAACCGATCGCTAATCCTACCTGCAAGAGAGCCGATCGCACCGAAGCTGAGCGAGAATAGGTGGCGAGTCTGCCCGTAGGCGCGAGGCACTGCGAGACTGCCTGAAAAAATTCGACTGTCCAGAGCTGTGGACAGCGGCGCGGCGAAAATGGATCGAAAAAAATTGCATCAGCCTGGAAGCCTAACTGTGCTATCTGCAAAATCGTTTGACGCGCATCGCCAATCAGCAGTTTTGCAGTCAGGCGATCGCTCTGGTATGCCTGCTGGAATGCCAAATCGCGCAGAATTTCTTGCACAGAATCAGACCAATTTTCGATCAAGTCGATCGCAGCTTGCGGCACGGTTGCATCTAGCTCTAAGCCATAGATTTCAATGCTGCACTCTGGATTTGCCGTCCAGATTGTTTCGATCGCGGCTGCGGTGTTGTAACCCAAGCCATAGCAAACATCGAGGAGGCGTAGAGGTGATGCGCGATCGACAATCGCTCTTTCAGCCAGCCTAGTCGCCACCGCAAACTTCTGAAAGGCTTCTGCTTTCGCCCCTTGCTTGCTGTGAAACGCCTCACCAAATTCTTCTGAGAAGAAGGTGAAAGACCCGTCCTGAGTCAGTTGGGGTATCCAATGCGTTGAACTGCCCTTTTTTGAATTGTTAGCTACACCGCCCATAGCTTTGCCCGTTCTACTGCTCTCTGCCAGACTGCAAACTCCCCGATCGCCTGCTCAGAGCCATGACTCGGCTCAAAGACTCGATCGATC
>JBBSFA010000550.1:0-3412 GCA_038239185.1 Elainellales cyanobacterium
AGGTTTTTACTGACTGAATCTTGCGCTCATTTTTTGGACTTTTCTTTTGCGAATGGACACTCGATCGCTCAATGCATTCTTGATATCCGTTCCAACCTGCTTGGAAACGGACTCATTGACCTGCGTCTGGCGAACCTTCCGGCAAAGTGGCTGCGATCAAGTGGTCGTCCTCAATGCTCAACAAATGCCGATCGGCATTCTGCCGCTGGTCAGGCTGTTGTCTCACTTCTCGATCGCTGGATTTTCTGCTGCGGCTCTCGCTGATTTGAGTCCCGAAAGTAGCCTGCAAGCTCTGGCAGCGTCCGATCGCACGCTCCTTAGCCCGCTGCTGCTGCTATCTTTTCGCGATGCTTTAGATCCCTTGCCCCGCACCGACCAACCCTGGGGACTGGTAGACTCACAAGGGCATTTTTTGGGCTTAGTCGATCGCCTTCGCTTCCTTCAGTCGGTCGTCTCTGCTTCTTCCCAGCCTATTTCTTCCCAGCCTATTTCTTCCCAGCCTATTTCTTCCCAGCCTATTTTGTCGCTGCCTTCCGGATCTGCGGCGTTGTTGCCGCCCCTAGTTGATCTACTGGAACGCCTGCCGCTGCCGTTGATGCTGCAAACCGCTGCAGGGCAGGTCATCACCCAAAATCTGGTGTGGCGACAGCAGATCGATGAGCTGCAAAATCCAGCGCAGGTGCAGCAAGTCGCCGCCGCCATGTTGGAAACTGCCCTGAAAGACACCCTGAGAGAAGCCTCGCGGGAGTCGTTCCAGGCTAGTCCAGAAGCGGCGATACCCACTGAAGCGATCGCGATCGGTCTAACTGACCCTTTCAACGGCTTGAATCCGCTAAAAACGACTAGCAGACCGACGCGCGATCCTAGAAATCAGCAACCCTCAACCCAGCCCGATTCAGGGCAACTCGGCTTAGCTCAACCTGTCGATTCGCCTGTGTTTGAGTCCTGCCGCCTTGGGGCTGAGCCAAACACCTGTATCTGCAACTGCTTGCTCAAGAATGGACAAAGCCGGGTCTGGCAATTTACCAAGATTCCAATGGGCTATGGCAGCGTTGAGGATCAGGGAATCTGGGGCATCGCAGAAAGCAGTCGAGAAGAGCGATCGAGCTTGAGCGACTTTCGGTTAGCTATGCTGGGATTCCAGCCCGATCCAGACTGGCAAGACCTGATCCAAACCGAGTCGCTTTGGCTAGTCCTAGCGCAAGATGTGACAGAGCAACAGCAGGTGGCGAAGGAGCTAGCGGCGAAGAATGCCGATTTGGTGCAGCTCAATCGGCTGAAGGATGAATTTTTGGCTTGTATCAGCCACGAGCTGAAGTCGCCCTTGACCGCTGTTTTAGGGCTATCTAGCCTGCTGAAAAACCAATCGCTGGGAACGCTGAACGAGCGACAGTCGCGCTATGCCAACTTGATCCACCAGAGTGGACGGCATCTGATTCTGATTGTCAACGATATTCTGGATTTGACCCGAATTGAAACCGGGCAGCTAGCGCTGAATCTCGCGCCCATCAAGATCCAAACGATGTGCGATCGCGCCTACGAACAAGCCAGCCAGTTCCAAGCGATGGAATCGAGCGCCAAAGCTGAAGGCAATGCGACCGCGATCGATCTGCAATTCAGCCTGGAGATCCAGCCGCCACTGGACTCTCTGATTGCCGATGAGCTGCGGCTGCGGCAGATGTTGAGCAATTTGCTCTGCAATGCGATCAAATTTACGGAGGTCGGCGGCAGTCTGGGGCTAAGGGTCGAGGATTGGGAAGGCTGGGTTGCCTTCACCGTCTGGGATACCGGGATTGGCATTCCGGAAGACAAACAGCATTTGATTTTCCAAAAGTTTCAGCAGCTAGAGAATCCGCTGACCCGCCGCTTCGATGGCACAGGGTTGGGGCTAGTCTTGACCCAGCGATTGGCTCGGCTGCACGGGGGCGATGTCACCTTTACTTCTGTGGAAGGGAAAGGCAGTGAATTTACACTGCTGCTGCCGCCCCGCCCGCCCCAAGCGGGTAATGCACGGGTTGGTACTGCGTTCGAAGCTCCTTCTGCCGAAGCCTTTCCAGCTCCAGCGATCGCACCAACCTCGATCGCGCCGCCCCGCATTACTGCCGACAATCGGCTGGTGATGGTTGTAGAATCTGCCCCCAAAGCGATCGAGTCTCTGTCACGTCAGCTTACGAGCTTGGGCTACCGTGTGGCGATCGCTCGCGCTGGCACAGAGGCATTAGAAAAAATTCGCCGCCTTCAGCCCTGTGTGATTCTGCTGAATCCGATGCTGCCCATGTTGTCCGGTTGGGATGTGCTGACGTTATTGAAGACAGATGCTGCCACCTGCGATATTCCGGTTGTAGTAACCGCTATGCGGATCGAAAAAAGTCAGGCTTATCAAAATGGTGCCAATGGATTTTTGAGCCTGCCGACTCAGATCGGGGCGTTAGAGCAAATGCTAGAGCGGCTTGTGAGTCCACCTGTAAATGAAACCCCTGATCCGCTCTCCAGCTTGACGGTGCTGCATCTGCGGGGGCAATTATCAGAATCAATGCTGGCAGAATCAATGCTGGATTCAGCGCATCTAGAATCCGCTACCCCGTTGCACCTGACTCAACTGCTCTACCCCCACCAGTGCCGCATTCTAGAAGTAGATGATGTGGAACAGGCGGAACTGCTGACCAGAGTTTGGAAACCCGATGTGGTGCTGCTAGACGGGAGTTTTCCAGACTTGCAGGCACTCATGGCACGGCTGAGCAAGCTGCCGTTTGTGGCAGAACTGCCGCTGGTGACTTTGACCCCAATGCTAACCGAAGCGGCATTAGAAGAACCTAACTTAAAGGTGTTTCCGTGGCTCGCCAGCGATCGCGCTCACTCAGAGGCAGCCACATTGCAGCAGGTGATCCAGCTAGCCGTAGGGATTGACTGGATGCCGCATATTTTGATTGCAGACTTCACAACCCTGGAGGAAGACTGGACAGAAGATGCTGGCATCAAAGCTCCCTCTTCCAGCGCTGTGGGGGGCTTACAGGCTTTAGTTCAGTACATTCACACTGCGGGATTCCGCACTTCGATCGGTACGGCATGGCAGGATGTGCTGGGGCAACTCCAGCACCAAAGCGTCGATCTGCTGCTGTTCTATGTCCATACCTTTGAGGCGCACGCACTCTTTGCCGAAATGACGCAGGCATTGCAGCAGTTGCCCGTGAAGCCGCCGATTTTGGTGTGGCACTGCAACGCCTATGCGGTCGAAAATCCTGATGCGGCTCAGATCGCCGAGTTCGAGACAATGTGGGGGGGAGCGATCGCCACTCATGTCTTGCCAGCCTGCCTGTCCATGACCGAGCTGCTAGCAGAAATCCATCGATTGCTGCCGAAAAAGCGGTAAGTCAGCAAAGGTTAAAATCCCCGGATTCTCGAAGAATCCGGG
>JBBSFA010000551.1:0-3405 GCA_038239185.1 Elainellales cyanobacterium
AGACGTAAAAGAAGTGATGAATTTCCAGGCAACCAAGCCAACCGAAACCATCAGCGAAACACCCACAACACTATCAAGATCTTTTGACAAACTAGCCAAGTCCATGCGTAGTCTCCTTTAGAAGGCAATCTAGTAAAAGGCAATCTAGCTCTGTACTCCGCTATTGTCGAATGCCAAACCCGATCGCGATATTCCCCGATCGGGTACTTTTCCTCAGTAATTTCACGGCGATCGGCTAATAGACCCTCCAGTCTCGTTTTTTGGTCTTTGTTTCCTCAAACTTGTACCGAATCTGCGTCGATCGTATGCTAGAAAACATGTGTTCTAGCTGGCGCGATCGCCAAAGGGGTAAGAGAAATGCTGGATGATCCGGAAGCTCAAGCTGAAGAATGGACACAGGAAGTTACCGCGACCGACGAAGCTGACGCAACCCGCCGCTGTGAACGGATTGCCCTCAACGCGACTGAGAAAAGCGGCAAACTTGTTAAACTTTTAGGCAAGCCTCAGCGCAAGAGCAAGAGCGGTACAAAGTGGGTTTGTTTTTTCCGAGGTGAAGTATGAATACTGCGATCGCGATTCCAACCATGTCTGTCATCCCCAAGCCTGGTGAAGTAATGCTCTACGTGGCGCTTCATGAGGTCGAGAATATGAACCCAATCGAGGTGCTAGAGTTTGCCAAATCGATCGGCTTCACACCGGAGCTGCGAACCTTGACCTGGCAGAAGGATGAGGAAACAAAAGTAGGGCTGTACGCCATGCTCTATTACGACCAGCGGGATTATGATTCTGGTCTAGAGCCAGACTTTTTAGATCTTGAGCTGGATGCCCTCTGGCAACGAATCAGTCCTGATACAGCGGTGAATTTTGCCTATCGCCTCAAGCAAGTTAGAAAGGAAGGTTGAGGCAATACGCTTGTGCAGTTGCGATGATTCCGGGGTTCTTCGAGAACCCCGGAATCTATGCTCACCAAGTTGTGCAATTAATCTGCGATCGTCCAGCAATCTCCGTGCCTCGCCTAGAATGGAAGACAAGCCAAGTTGGAAAGAGCTATGACTCACATTCTTCAAGCTATTTGCCACAATGGCGAACTTATTTTGACCGAAAAGCTTGATTCTGCGCTGGAAGGGAAAACCCTAAAAATTATGATTTTAGAAGCTCCAGAACCCGATCGATCGGCTAGTCCAGATCGTCAAGCACAGGTTACTCACTTTTTGGCAAAGTCAACCCAGTACTCCTTCAAACTCCCGCCAAACTACAGATTCGATCGCGATGAACTCTATGACCGATAGAGTTTTTCTTGATACAAACCTCTGGATTTACTTCTATTGATTGCGCGATCGTTTACTCCGAGGATATGCAGCACAACCAATTTATTGACAGCCAGCTTCGCGTACTCAACCCATTTCTCATACCGGCATAATCTTTAGCCGGATCAAACTTATGAAGACCGCGACTCAAAAGCTTAGCTTCGAGGAGTACCTCACCTACAGCAACGGCAGTGACACCCGCTACGAACTGGTCGATGGAGAACTCGTCCCCATGAGCTTGGGCACTGGGAAACATGGCAGCAGCATTCGCTTTTTGACTCGTCAGTTTGAGGACACGATCGCCCAATCCCAGCAGCCCTGGATTGCTTTGCCCGCTCTGGTGGGGGTGCGATCGCCGCGAGGCAGACGTTGGGACACCTGCCGCATTCCTGATGTCACGGTTCTGTCATTGGCGCAGTGGGAAGCCATGGAAAACCGAGAAGCCGTGATTGACCTGAATGAACCGCCGCCTCTATTGGTCGTTGAAGTCGTCAGCCCTTCGACCCAAACGGACGACTACCGCTCCAAACGCGCCGAATATGGACTTCTAGAAATCCCAGAATACTGGATTGTCGATGCGATCGCTGCAAAAGTCACCCTTTGCCTCCTCGATCACGAGTTCTATGACCTGACGGAATTCCAGGGCGAAGATTTAATCCAGTCTCCTCTTTTTCCAGAGCTGACGTTAACCGCCACCCAAATTTTGGCAGGCAAACTCTAGGCAGCTATGACCTACACTCGACAATGATTGATATAGCAGCCATTGAGCTAGTAGACATGTCGCAGCCGATCGATATTTTGATTCTCTCCAATGGGCCTGGTGAAGTCACAACCTGGGTACGTCCCGTTGTCCAGGCGTTGCGGCAGCGGTTGGGCGAAGATCGCGATCGCGTGCGGATTTCTCTAGTGCTGTCGCCTTGCCCCAACGCCAGTGGACGTGAAGTGGCGATCGCCCAAACCTATCCTCAGATCGATCGGGTGCAAGCCGCTGAGCAATTTTTCCCCTTCCTGCTCTGGGGCAAAACGGCAGAGGCTTGGGACTGGCGCGATCGGGGCGTAGTGTTGTTTTTGGGGGGCGATCAATTTTTCTCCGTGGCGATCGGCAAGCGACTCGGCTACCGGATTGTCGTCTATGGCGAATGGGAAACCCGCTGGCATCGCTGGGTCGATCGCTTTGGGGTAATGAAAGCCGAGCTGATCGATCGGGCACCGCGTCGCTATGCGGATAAGCTGACGGTGGTGGGCGATCTGATGGCAGAGGCAGAGCAGTTTGCGGTTGGGCAGGCTTCAGAATCAGCCGCGAAAAAATCGTCAGCTTTAATTGGTTTCCTTCCTGGCTCCAAATCCGCCAAACTCGCTCAGGGTGTGCCGCTGGCATTAGCGATCGCCCATCATCTCCATCTAGCTTTTCCCGATCTACAGTTTGTCATTCCGGTTGCGCCCACGCTGGACTTGCCCAGGTTGGCGCGGTTTGCCGACCCCGCGACAAATCCGATGATTGAGGCATTCGGCGGCATTGGGGCAACGTTGATTCCAGGTAACTCGCAGGGCAACTTGCCCTGTCTAAAAACAGAAGACGGACTGCGGATCGACCTGTGGACAGACTCCCCAGCCCACCCGCTTTTGGCACAATGCCGCCTCTGTTTTACTACAGTGGGGGCAAACACCGCCGAGCTGGGAGCCTTGGCAGTGCCAATGATTGTCCTGCTTCCCACCCAACAGCTCGATGCCATGCGCGCCTGGGATGGACTGCCGGGTCTGCTTGCCAACTTGCCGGGTGCAGGCACAGCCTTTGCCAAATTAATCAACTGGTGGTTTGTTCAAAAGACCCGGCTGCTGGCATGGCCAAATATTTGGGCGGGTGAGGCGATCGTCCCGGAGCTAATGGGCAAACTCCAGCCGCAAGAAGTGGCAAATCTGGCGATCGATTGGCTGACGCATCCCGAAAAGCTCGACCAGATCCGGACGAAGCTGCGGCAAGTGCGCGGACAGGCAGGCGCAGCCCAAAAGCTGGCGGAGTTGGTGGCGATCGAAGGGGAGTCAACCTGATTTGCCAGAACGAACAGGATATAGTTTTTACAGAAATAATTATTTGGTG
>JBBSFA010000552.1:0-3396 GCA_038239185.1 Elainellales cyanobacterium
CCCAGCTCGGATGACATAAACTGGCGCGAAAAGCCAGTCATCGTACTGTTGGTGATTGTGCTGCTAGGCGGCATCGCCATCAATGCCATAATTCATCTGCTGGGATTGGTGAAGCTAATTTGGGATCTAACAGTGGCAAAGAAACAACTACCGCCCAAACCTGTGTCACGCAGTCTCCCCCCCCAGACGATCACTGTCCCCTCTAGTCCTGTCACAGAGCCGTTGCTAACCCCTACGTCACAGGAAATCGCCCAGCTTCCCGCCAGCAGTGCCACTGCTCCGCGGGAGATTTCGACCGCCGATCGCGACTCTGTTCTAGCAGAACAAATGTTTGCAGGGGTCGTAGGCACAACCCAAGTGCTGATCCCCCTAGCGGGCGTGGTTGATATCGATGCCCTGAGAGCAAAGCTCCAGAAGGAGTTGAGCAAAGCCGAAGCGGAGATCCAATCACTCACCCAGCGTCTCGGCAATTCCAAGTTTGTCGATAAAGCCCCAGTAGAAGTCGTGCAAAGCGTCCGAGCCTCGCTGACAGAAGCCCAAACGCAGACCGAAATCCTGCGCGATCGCCTCGATCGGCTTTAAAGCGCCTTGGGAAAGAAAAAGCTTTAGTGAAGGTTAATTTGCACCTTTTCACCTGATTCTTTCCCCGAGGTGGCTAACACCCTGCATCTGAGCCTAGAGTGCCGCTTTCAGGGAGTAGCGCTCTTGCCAAAGAAACTGCTAGCTTAGAATCAAACGGTTTTCCGTTCAGTGAAGTCGATATACTTACTCTCAAGGATCTGTGAACCTGCCAAAGGACATGCTGCATCTAGCTCAGGTGAAAAAGAACGACCTTGAGGGCAAGGTAATGTTACAGTTGCTTGCTCGGCAAAAGGCTGAGCACGCTTGGGCACTCTTACCCAACGAAACAGCAGCCTGGATCGAAAGTGAAGACTGCCTCAACCCCAAAGACTATCCTGAAGGGAGCTTGGTTTTAGTTCAGCTCACTTCCAATCGCCAAGTCCAGCAGATTCAAGGCGCAACAGACTGGGTGCTGAGTTTTGTTGAGCAGTATCTCGCAACTGGGATCACGCCCACCTTCCTGCAAGAAGAAGGTCAGCGCGCCGAGCAGTGGCGACAATCTTTGACCCTACAAAGCCAGGAATTGGGACGGCGATCGCTAGAAATTGAAGCCCGCCGCGACCAAATCCAGGAGCTAGAAGAAAACCTGAAGCTAGAAAAGAAGAAGCTAGAGTCACTGGCTCATCAGCTTAAAGAAGAAATTAAAGAAGAAAGAAACGGTGCTCAGCAGCCACAGGAACCCGCTCCAGAATCTTGAAGACACACTAGTCATCGTCTTTACTTGGCAGAGAGAATTACCTGAATTAACCCGGTTTGGAAGGTTGCGTCGTAGGTCAGGACGGATAGGTTTTCGAGTTCTGCCTGCGCCATAATCATCCGATCGAAGGGATCGCGGTGGGGAATAGGGAGGCTTCCGGCTCTGAGGGCATGGGCAGCAGTGATTGCAAGCTCGATGAATCTTGCTTGCTGCAACACCTGCGGATAGGCTTCGACGAGTTGTTTGGCTTCAGGGAGTTTGCCGATGCGATATTTGGTGGCAATTTCCCAAGCAGAGGCGCTGCTGACAAGAATGCGATAGGCGGGGTTGCAAATGATGTCTCGGCAGGTGGTATCGAGTTTGGGGTCGTCAAAGACCCACCATAGCAAGATATGGGTATCGAGGAGGTAGCTCATTCCCATTGCTGGAGTTCCTCTTCCGGCAGGGGTTCAAAGAAGGCATCGCCGAGTTGTCCGGTCAGCAGTCCAGGAGTGCGGGGTTGGGCTGTGTCTTGGCTTAACCCCAAACGGAAGTAATGAATTACGTCGTACAGTTCTGCCAGCTTTTCTTCGGGGATGTCTTGTAGTTCTTGGATGATTTTCTGGATCAGCATGAATCAGACGCTCCGGTGGGGGGGTGAATTGCTATTGGTCTGAGTTTCTTTAATGATGGCTTATAGGAAGCCAGACTCCTGACTCAGAACGGGTAGGAAGCTTTAGACTGAAACAACTCTACAACCTGCCTGTCTGAAAGTTCAGTTCCCTCCCAAACCCTTACCTCGAAAGAATTAGCTGAACCGGCGAGTTCGTGGAATAGCCGTTTTTCAACAGGATTTAACCCTCCTTCGACGTACTCTAGCGGGTGAATGACGACATTGGGGCTAACCCATCTACGCTTTCCTAAATTAACTTGTTTGATTGCGGCTTTAGTCACTGACAAGGCGGAATCAAAATTTCCGATTAAAAGTCTTTCAGTTGTGAAAGGCTGATCAGCCTGTAACTCCACTACTGTTTGACCTTCCAGTTGTTTAGCCCACACCTTATTTATTTTGATCTTCAGGTAAACATGAGCATGTTTGATTATCATACCTATTGGCTATCGCTCGGTTGCCTTAAGTAGGTTGCCCTGAAGACAACTCGGCATAACCACTTGTTTAACGCACTGAAGCAGCAGGTAGCGTGGGCATTGTCTCTCCCGTAGAAACTTTCACCAACGCCCCCGATCGCTGCCCTGCTTGAAGCGAACCATTTTGTGAAACGGTTTCGTCGCGCAGCAGCACCTCTCGAATCATCCGCGCTGCCGCCCTTTGTGCCAAGCCGCCCACAATTTGCTGACCCAATCTTGGCGTTTCTGGATTGGTCAAGATTTTAGGGACGATCGGGATCAGCCGCATTGGCTCAAATCCAGGCGTTTCGCGCAGCAAATTCAGAATTCGCAAAATCTGATCAAAATTACTGGGCTGAGTAGGCGCTGGCGCGAGCGACACCGATCCATTCAAGCCGAAGAAACTGCGGAAATTGTGAGTCACCTGTTCCACCGCCGATCGACTCGCTTCATCAATGCCTTGAACTACGCCATCGACTAAATGCTCTCGAATAAACTCGCCGCGCTCGGACAGCAAGAAATCTACCGTTTGCTCAACCACCTGATTGATATCGTATTCAGCGTTATCTTGAGCGTTTCGCAGCAAGTTTTCTAGCCGATTCCAGCGGAAGCTGCCGTCTTTGAACAAAAGATCCTGGAGCGAGGCGCGAAGCTGGGGCGCTGGGTCAGTCAGCAATCGCTTTGCCACGTAAGGATAGGCTTTGCTCAGCACCTTAAAGTTCGGGTCAACGTTGATAGCGATTCCTTCTAGAGTCACCAGCGATCGAATGATCAGCGCGTAATAGGCAGGGACGCGAAACGGGAATTCGTACATCACCCGTGAGAGCTGATCGGTCATGCTCTTGAAGTTCAGCTCAGCGACGCTCGCGCCCAAAGCACTGCTGAAAACGTTTTCAAGTGCCGGAACGATCGGCACTAAGTTCGTATCAGGCGTTAGGAATTCCAGCTTCACATAGTCATTTGCCAAGCCTTCA
>JBBSFA010000553.1:0-3395 GCA_038239185.1 Elainellales cyanobacterium
CTTCGACTGAGAATAAAGTGGGCTTTGCTCGTCAAGCATTTAATGATGCGGTAACGCTATACAACACGAAGCGCGAGGTCTTTCCTAGCAATTTAATTGCCAATGGATTTAACTTTACGCAGGCGGAATTGTTGGCAGAAGCTGCACCAGAAGTTAAAGCTGCACCGCGCATATCGTTTAATTGATGCGCGATCGCCTCTTCTTCAAGCGTATATTTACTGATTCATTAAGTAGTCTTCTATTTATTCACCCTCTATTTACCTTGCTTCACTGCTAAGAAGCGCCATGAATTTTTTCGAACATCAAGATCAAGCACGTCAGAATACTCAAAAGCTCATTCTACTGTTCGGTTTGTCTCTCCTTTTTATCACTGTCACGGTTTATCTCGCGGCAGTTGTGATGCTTTCAAGCCCTTTCCTATCGACTAGGCGATCGTTTAGCTATCAATTGGCTCAGGCAGATGCCTTTAGCTGGTGGCAGCCCTCGCTATTCTTCAACATTGCGATCGGCACTGTTGTCTTAGTCGGCTTAGGGAGTTTTTACAAAATTCAGTCGTTGCGAGCCGGGGGGCGCGTGATTGCCCAAGAAATGGGCGGACGGGTTCTGATTGCTGAAACGGCTAGCCCTGAAGAACAGCAGCTTTTGAATGTCGTTGCAGAAATGGCGATCGCTGCGGGTGTTTCCGTTCCTGCCGTCTATGTGATGGACAATGAGCCGGGAATCAACGCCTTCGCGGCAGGTTTTACGCCGAATGATGCCGTTATTGGCGTGACCCGTGGCACGCTTGAAGCGCTGTCTCGCGATGAGTTGCAAGGTGTGATTGGGCATGAGTTCAGCCATATCCTGAACGGTGATATGCGGCTGAATATCCGGTTGATTGGCATCTTGCACGGGTTGTTGCTGATTTACATCATGGGGCGAATCCTGCTGAGATGGCGATCGCGCAGTGAAAAAGGAAATGGCATCGCCCTGTTTGGCATTGCTTTAATGGTGATTGGTAGCCTCGGATTACTCTGTGGGCGGCTGATCAAAAGCGCGATTTCGCGGCAGCGTGAATTTTTAGCAGATGCCTCTTCGGTGCAGTTCACGCGCAATCCAGCCGGAATCGCCAGGGCCTTAGACAAAATTGCGGCGCACCACAGCAGTTCTCTGGTGCGAACCCCTTTAGCCGAGGGCAATAGCCACCTCTTCTTCAGCAGCGCGCTACGCTTCAATTTCCTGGAAGATTTGTTTGCCACTCATCCGCCTTTAGAGCAGCGGATTCGCCGTCTGGATGCCTCGAAGCGCCAATATGCAGCGCAATCTTCCAGATCATCCAGCCATGCTTCTGGAACCGATCGAGGCACACTGACCAGCGGATTTGCGGGTGGCTTAGCGGTTAAAAGCGGTGTCGATCGAGCGTTCTACATTCAGGCAGATCTTGATCAAGTGGTGGCTCAAGTTGGAACCGTGACACCAGAGCACTTTGCTTACGCGAAAGCCTTGCTAGCCCAGTTACCCGAATCGCTTCAGTTCGGCATTCGGGAGCCGCAGGGTGCGACGGCAATCGTCTACGGGCTGCTGCTAGATCCCCAAGTTCCCGCCGTGCGAACGAAACAGCTAGACTGGCTGCGTCAGGTCGAACCCGCCGCGACGATCGAGCAAACCATCGCGTTGAGTGCCGACATTGATGCGCTTGATCCTCGGACACGCCTGCCGCTGCTGGATCTGACGATACCAGCCTTGCGCCAGTTGCCGCCTGACCAATGCCAGCGGGTGTTGAAGTGCCTTCAGGGGTTGGCAAGTGCCGATGGACATTGGTCAATCTCGGAGTTCGTGCTGTACATAGTGCTACGGCATCGCTTGCAACCGACGCACACCTCGATCGCCCAGCCCACCGAGTTTACAAAAATCGGGCAAATCTGGTCAGATTGTTTAGTCTTGCTGTCTGGACTGGCGCGAGTAGGGCAAACTGAGCCAGATGCGATTACCTATGCCTTCCGGTCTGGGGTTTTTCGGCTGCCGGGAGCCGGACAAGAAGCCTTGCCAGATGTGCCTCCAGCCTATGATCTGCGGATGTTGAAGCAAAGCCTCGATCGCCTCAACAGGGCAGCCCCGAAGCTGAAGCAATCGATTGTCGATGCTTGTGCTCATACGGTCTTGCTGGATAACAAGGTGACGATTCAAGAAGCGGAACTGCTGCGGGCGATCGTGATTCTGCTCGACTACCCCATGCCACCTTTCTTGAAAATCAGCTCAACTCTAGCTAAATAGCGCAAAAGCATCCGGCGATAAGCAGTTTTTTCAGACCTGCGGCAAGATTAAAGATGTAGTCTTGAACCGCGATCGCCCTCATGACCTCTAATCTGCCCGTTGAATTGCCCATCTTGCCGCCTGCCGTTCACTTGCCTGAGTTGCTCGCGCCCGCTGGTGACTGGGACTGTGCCAAAGCGGCGATCGAAAATGGGGCAGACGCGATTTATTTTGGGCTAGAGCGATTCAATGCGCGGATGAGGGCGCACAACTTCACCGAGGCTGATTTGCCAAAGCTGATGGCGTTTTTGCATCAGCGCGGGGTGAAGGGCTACGTGACTTTGAACACGCTGATATTTCCGCAGGAACTTGCATCTGCCGAGCAGTATCTCCGCAGCATTATCAGCGCGGGTGTGGATGCAGTGATCGTGCAAGATGTGGGCATCTGTCGGCTGATTCGGCATCTGTCGCCCGATTTTCCGATCCACGCCTCGACGCAGATGACCGTGACGAGTGCGATCGGCGTTGAGTTTGCTCAGTCGTTGGGCTGTCAGCTCGTGGTGCTGGCGCGAGAATGTTCGCTGAAGGAAATCAACAAGATCCAGCAACAGCTTAGCGATCGCCAGATCGCCATGCCGCTGGAAGTCTTTGTTCACGGCGCGCTTTGCGTGGCTTATTCAGGGCAATGTTTGACCAGTGAGTCGCTGGGCGGACGTTCGGCAAACCGAGGCGAGTGTGCCCAAGCCTGCCGTATCCCCTATGAGCTGGTGGTCGATGGCGAATCGATTGATCTGGGCGATCGCAAGTATCTGCTGAGTCCGCAAGATCTGGCAGGGCTGGATGTTTTGCCAGATCTAATCCAGACGGGTGTGACCTGTCTCAAAATTGAGGGTCGGCTGAAATCGGCTGACTATGTGGCGAATGTGACTCGCGTGTATCGGGCGGCGATCGATCGTGTTATGCAGTCACCGCCGAAAAGCGACCATTACGATCTGGAGATGGCGTTTTCTCGCGGGCTTTATACAGGCTGGTTTCGGGGGATTGACAATCAGGAGTTGGTTCACGCTCGGTTTGGCAAAAAGCGGGGCGTTTATCTGGGTGAAGTCACAGCAATTCGGAATCAACAGATTGCAGTCCCGCTAGAGGCTCCGGCTAAAGCGGGC
>JBBSFA010000554.1:0-3384 GCA_038239185.1 Elainellales cyanobacterium
TCACCCTGCTAGCCTTGCTCAATCCTCGGTTGGGCAAGTTCAACGTCACGGCAAAAGGACTGTCGGTCAGCGATCGCAGCTTCGATTGGCGATCGTCAAGAGTGCCCGTTCTCCTCACCAGCCTGTTGGTGATCTCGCTGATGGCAGTCCCGTTTTGGCTGGTGATCCGCCCAGAAAACCGGGAAGCTGTGGTGATTAATGCGGCTTGGGCGTTGTTCAATCTAGTATTGCTAATCACGGCAATTCTAGTGGCTTTGGAGCAGCCGCAGCTCCGCCGCACCCATCGACTCAACCGCCAGTTGACGACCTATATTCACAACGTCGATCCGATGCTGCGAGGCAAAACGATTGATATCAGCGAAAGCGGGGCGCGAATTCTGCTGGAAACCTGGACGAATCTGGGAGACTGGGTGGAGCTGGAACTGGTGGGCGACTATGGCAAGCAGGTGTTTCTCAGCGGCAAAATTACCCGGATCGATCGCACTCCCGAAAATCAAGCGCTGGTAATTGTAGACTTCCGGGACATGACCCCAGAGCAGTATGACGACTTGGTGCTGGTGCTGTACTCCGACGTAGCCGAATGGCAAACCCACTCGCGCAACAGTGTCGATCAACCGCTGGGATCGCTGCGTTTCTTGCTAACGGGACTCTTCCGCGCTTTCCGCGAACCCAAACCCGCGATCGCCACTGAAGTCCGCAAGCAAATCCACGCTGCCGTGCAACTCTACTGGAATGACACACTCTATCCCGGCATTGCCACGGCGATGAACTCGCGATCGCTCCAAGTCGAGGTCGATCCGCGCACGTTGCCCAACCTAGAGGAGTTGCTGCAATCGCAGCAGCCGATCGGTCTGATGCTGAGCCAAGCGCAAGACGATCCGAATCCAGCGCGACTGATCGCCCAAGTCGAAAACCTGACGGGACGAGACGGTTTGGCGCTCACGCCTACCGATCGCTTTAGCAGCAACGGGGCGATCGCGCTTCAACTCTCATTTCCCAAAAATCTAGAATTCCGTCAGGCTCTAATGATTCGCCAACTCTTGCGGGATTTGACTTAGACAAGATCACAGTGCTTCATGCGGCGGCTCCTGTTCGGCAATCTGTTGATCAAAAACCTGTGTGTCGGGAATCTGCTTTAAGCCCCAAATCGTGATTGCTTTTAAGACGGGACGCAAACTCTTCCCCTGCTCCGTCAGGTAGTAGTTCATCCGACGCGCATGATTGCCATAAGGTCGCTTCTCGACTAAGCCCATTTCTTCCAGCGATTTCAGGCGGCTTGCCAAGATGTTGGTTGAAATGCCCTCTGGGGAGTCCAAAAACTCCTCAAAGCGCTGCTTATTCCAAAACAGCATGTCTCGAATGATCAACAGCGTCCAGCGATCGCCAATCAGATCCAACGTACAGGCGATCGGGCAGGGGGAGCGATGAGGCTGCATAGGGAAACACGAAAAAAGGGTTACTTGCATTTTACAAGTGACTCCTGCTACGATTGACTTGCAAATTGCAAGTCAATCGTTTTGAGGATGTTTATGTCACAGTTTATGCCGATCGTTAAAGCCGGACAAAACTTTGCTGCGGTTGATTTGGGAGTATTTTCTGATCTGAATCAATTCAAGTTTGAGGCTCCCAGCATTCCGCTCAAGGTTGAAGGAAAAGTGTTTCTGAACCAGTTGCTAAGCCTAACCAGCGCTGAGATTTCTGTCAATCAGCTACCGCCCAAACACTCGATTCCGTTCTACCACAAGCACCAGCTCAACGAAGAGATTTATCTTTTCATTCGCGGCGAAGGAGAATTTCAGGTAGACGATCGCATCTTCCCAACCCAAGAGGGCAGCGTAGTCCGAGTAGATTGTGCGGGCGATCGCTGTATCCGCAACACTTCAGCCACAGAAGCGCTAATTTACATCGTGATTCAATCCAGAGCAGGCTCTTACACAGACCACACGATCGAAGACGGGGTAAAGGTGCAAAAACCAGTGAGCTGGGACAAACAGGCTGCTTAGAGCTGAAGCAGTTCCAAACCTCCCACAGATCAACCATCCGCTGCCGCTAACGATTCGATCGCGGATCAAGACTATCGCGCAGACCGTCGCCTAGCAGATTAAAGGCCAGCACAATCAGCGTAATCATCAAACCGGGCATCAAGATTGTCCAGGGCGAAGAAAGCGCGTAGCCGTTGGTAAATGAGTCGGACAGCATTGTGCCTAGCTCCGGCGTGGGCGGTTTTGCGCCCAACCCCAGGAAGCCCAATCCCGCCGCCTCCAAAGTCGCCGTGCCGATCGACAGGGTTGCCTGAACGACGATCGGCGCGAGGCTCGACGGCAAGATGTGCTTGAAGATAATCCGCCAGGGATTTGCCCCAAACGCTCTGACCGTTTGCACAAAGCCCTGTTCTCGCAGCGACAGCACCATGCTGCGCGTCAGCCGAATAAACTTCGGCACTTCCACCACGCCGACGGCAATCATGACGCTCTCCAGACTGGCTCCGACGACGGTGGCAACGGCGATCGCCAGCAGAATCGACGGGAAAGCCAGCAGAATATCGGTCACCCAGCCGATAATCCGCTCCAGCCAGCCGCGAAAGTATCCGGCAATCAAGCCCAAAAACGTGCCGAGAATCAGCCCCAGTCCCACCGACACAATGCTGATCAGCAGCGAGATCCGGATGCCATACCAGACGAGGCTGAGCATATCTCGCCCTAGTCCATCCGTGCCAAACCAATGCTCTAACCCAGGTGGCTTCAGTCGGGCGGCAAAGTCGCGGGCGGTCGCGGGGTCGAAGGGTCGGAGGATGGGGGCGAGGACGGCAAGTAAAATCAGGGCGATCGTCAAAGTCAGCCCGATTCGCGCCGACACCGATCGGAGAAAGTATTTTTTCGCCCGTTGCAGGGAAGATTCCTGAGCGACTTGGGGAGATGCGACAGAGTCCATGGGTGGGGTGGGGATAAGGGTGAATGCTGGTCATACCATTGTAGGAACGGGATTGGCATTATTTGGCGATCGATGATACAAAACCAGCACAACTCCTGCAACCTATATAATAGGGAAAAGCCAAGCAAGTTTCTAACTAATCCGATCGCATGGACTACCAAGACATCATTACAATTGAGCCTGGGAAACGTAGTGGTAAACCATGTATCCGAGGGATGCGAATTACCGTATACGACGTTTTGGAATACCTAGCAGGTGGGATGACTGAAGCAGAAATCCTGGAAGATTTTTCTGAACTCACCTCAGAAGATATTAAAGCTTGTCTTGCTTTTGCAGCCGATCGTGAGAAAAAGC
This sequence comes from Elainellales cyanobacterium, assembly GCA_038239185.1. Classification (GTDB taxonomy): domain Bacteria; phylum Cyanobacteriota; class Cyanobacteriia; order Elainellales; family Elainellaceae; genus FACHB-886. The sequence continues at coordinate 3,286 of JBBSFA010000554.1, forward strand.
TATTTGTGGTATCGCTGTGAAACTGCTGTTGGATGAAAATCTCTCAGACCTGATAGTTTATAGAATTATCGATTTGTATCCTGCCTCTGAGCATGTTAA
>JBBSFA010000555.1:0-3383 GCA_038239185.1 Elainellales cyanobacterium
GGAAGATCCTAGAGCGCCTGAAGCTGGTAAAGTGCTACTTGCCTTGAACTATCTGGATATGAGTACAGAGATCGGCAAGAGCGACAGTAGCAAGGTGATGTTTATGGACCCCCGCAGTATCCCAGCGACTTTGCAAGGGATGCTGTCAATGGTGGAAAAGGAATGAACTCCATCGATTCACTCCTCCGCTTTGGGTTCTTTGGGTTTGCGCTCAAACACCTGAATGTTAGGCTCCAGAACGATAAAGCCATCCTTGCCTACGTATCCCAGTTTCCCGGCGATAGCGGCTGTCCACAGCGGATAGTTTGCTTTGGCATCTTCCAACTTCTTGAACATTTTCGGCTTGACTGTGATTGAGGCGACTCTGCCCTCACAGTCCACTTCAAACGACTTCCAGCCGTTCTCAACCGTTTGCACATTTTCTGGGAACTCGCTGATTTTAATGGTGAGTTCAAGCTTGCCGGGTACGGTCATCGCTGCCCTCCGTTACGACTTTGTGCGATCGTCCGATCGAGCCATGATTCTGCCTGGGTCAGGCGAGGCTCAGTTTTCTGTGTCATTGCGACTCCTCTCTTGGCAGGATATATAGTCAGTTCTGTATTGTACAAGCAGCTTTTAAAAATCAGGCGCTCTTGCTGGGGCAATTAAGGCACTTTGACCTCATCGGCAAAACTAGCCCAGCGCACAAACTCAAAAGGTCCTGCGATCGCGCCCCAAAGATGCTCGTCTGTTTCCAGGTCAAAGCCGCGATCGAAGCTGCGGAAATCCTTCTCGTCAATCTCAAACTCATTGCCTAGATAGCTGGTTTTACCGTTGCGAACAACCAGACAGCCTTTCCCTGGCTCCACCTTGCCCTTGAAGCTATGTCCTGTCCACTCCACGTCCATGTTGCAACCCGGCATCCGCTCTAGGCGATCGGCAGACAGCTTATACAGCCGCTCCGGATCTCGCGATGCCCCGTAAAAGTCCTGCTCATCTTTGACGACATAGTTCTCGATTAGGAGGCGATCGTCCACTGTAACCAGCTTCAGGACGCGCATCCGATAGGGCTGGTTCAACATGTAGTCGTAAGCTTGCTCAATAATCAAGCTCACCCCTGAGAGTAAATCCAGCGGCAAGGGACGCATACAGACGCGAATATGGGCAAAGAAGGGCGGGTTCTCAAATGCTTGTGCTTGGTTGCTGAAATCGGCTGCCATCCAGCGTGCTAGGGTCACGATATCGGTCGAATGAGTCATGATGATGCGATCGAATCAGAGTGATCTTCGCTATTAATTTTACAGCGTTAGGAAGTTACAGTGTCGGGAAGAATATCCGCAGATAGGTTGAGACGATCGCCTCGCCAAAAAAGAGCGCCAGCACTGCCCCGATCGCCAGAAAAGGCCCAAACGGCATGGGTTGACGGCGGCTGATCAGTTTCAGGGCGATTGCCCCGCCGCCCGCAAAAGCCCCGATCGCACAGGCTAGAAAACTCGCCAGTAACAATAATTTCCAGCCAAGCCAAGCCCCCATCATTGCCGCCAGCTTCGCATCGCCGCCACCCATGGCAGTTTTGCCAAAGGCGATCGAGCCTAGAATAATCACCAAATCAAAGCCTAAAATGCCGACGACTGCGCCCAAGCCTCCTTCCAGCAAATGCGCGGCAGCACCAGGTAGTCTTGCACTTGTCCAACCTGCGATCGCCTGATACGCCAAGCCTGCCAGCAAGCCCGATTGCGTCAGCGAGTTGGGCAAGGTCATCGTATCCAAATCGATCAAAGCCAGCGCCAACAGCCAGCTCACAAACGCCCAATAGCCTACTGTGGCTAACGATAGACTAAACGTCCAGTAGACCCAAACAAACAAAACTCCGGTCGCTGCTTCCACGATCGGATAGCGGGCTGCGATCGGACTGCGGCAATAGCGACAGCGCCCTTTCAGCCACAGCCACCCGAAAACGGGCACGTTGTCATAAGCCTTCAAGCCCCGCAGACAGCGAGGACAGCGGGACGGCGGATAGAGCAGCGACAGCCCTGCCGGAATCCGATAGATCACCACATTCAAAAAACTCCCTACCGCTGCGCCTAACGCAAACACAATCAGCGTAGTCAATCCTGAAGTCAGCAGATCCATAGGGTTTGGGGCGCTTTGCGCTTGAATGAGCAGTTATTGGCGATCGCGATCAGGTAACCCATCTGATCAACGAGTTCTACGTCAAACGAATCGCCACCGATTTTCCTTCGGAAACACTTCGTGAACGCATCCAGTTTACGCCGATCGTTCCGGCTCCGTTTGCAGAGGGCAAATATATGTCGGTGCTGGTGCGCTAGGGGCTGGAGCGCCTAGAATGCCCAGAGCGCCTAGATCTCTGGCTTTTTTAAAGTCGCTATATACATCAATAATGGAGCAGGAACCCCGATCGGGAAATTCCTACTCCATTTTTTGCGAACTTCTGCTTGTGACCCTAGCAGGGGCTAAAGTCGAGGAAGCAACAAGCTAGATTTGCGGCACAGAATCTTCGACTAAAGTCATTCCACCCACAAACTCTTCGCCGTAGCCCTCTTCGCCGTGTTGGTTCACATCCAAGCCTTGATCCTCGATGGATGGCTTGACTCGCAGTTCCATAAACAGACCCAGAACCTTGAGAATCACAAACGTGCCAACTGCTGCAAACATGTAGGTCACCAGCACGCCTAGGAATTGTGCCCAAACCTGACCCGGATTGCCAGCCAGTAGCCCATCAAAACCGGCAGGGTTAACCGCTTTTGAGCAGAACACCCCGGTCAAGATTGCCCCGATCGTTCCACCCACCCCGTGAACCGGGTAGGCATCCAGTGAATCGTCGAACTGGAGTTTTGCCCTCATGCTGACGGCAAAGAAACAAATCACTGATGTAATCGAACCAATCAGAATTGCCCCGATCGGCGAGACAAATCCAGCAGCGGGTGTAATCCCCACCAAACCTGCCAAGAAACCGCTGGCAATTCCAACTGCGGTGGGCTTGCCGCGCAGCACCCACTCTACGATCAGCCAGGTTAGACCTGCCGCCGCAGGTGCGATCGCCGTAGAAATAAAAGCCACCGTTGCCAGTGAACCGCCTGCCGCTAAAGCGCTCCCCGAATTGAAGCCAAACCAGCCAAACCACAGTAGCCCAATGCCAACTAGCACATAGGGAACGTTGTGCGGCACAGTGGGGCGGGAAGGATAAGACTTCCGAGCACCCAGCATCCACGCCGCAACCAGCGCAGACACACCCGAACTGATGTGAACCACCGTTCCGCCCGCAAAGTCTAGCGCCCCAATATTGACCCCAATAAAACCCTTGCCCCAGACCCAGTGGGCTAGCGGCGAGTAAATCAGCGTAGACCACAGGAGGACAAACCAAAAGTATGCCTTAAAGCTCA
>JBBSFA010000556.1:0-3374 GCA_038239185.1 Elainellales cyanobacterium
AATCCCAACATGCTGCCCAACACCGTCAGCGGCAGGATTTCCGAAAAGCTGAGGTGAGCCGTCGCGAAGATTAAAGCGCTAAGGACGATCGCGCCCCAAACGGGCATATAGCGAGTCAGCGACGGCAGCAAGAAGCCGCGAAACAGCAGTTCTTCAAAGATCGGCGCGGCAACGGCAGCGGTGATCAAAAACAGCAGGAGCGCGATCGGATCGCCTTCCTCCAGAACGATTTGCAGCAGCGGGTTGCTGCCGCCCTGTCCCTGCCAGATTTGCTGATTGATCAGCGAGGTGATCAACATCAGCGGCAGTGCTACAAAGTAGCCGCCGACTCCCCACAGTATCCAGTTGCGCTTGCCGCTGAGCCGAAACCAGTCGGGAGGCAAGGGAAAGTAGGGGCGAATCGAGAAATACAGAACGGCTAAGCCGGAACCTGCCATCAGCAGATAGTAGGTCAGCGTGTAGGCGGCTTTGGCGCGAGTGCCCAAAGCGGCGACAAACTCAGTGCCGATCGCCTGCACCAGCACCGGAATCACAATTTGCCCCATAAAGAAAAAGCCAACCAGCAGCACTTGGGCGATCGTTTCCCAATCCCAGGGCACGACCCAAGGCTCATTTTCAGTCAGCGGCGAAGATTTGCGGAACAGCCATTTTGCACCCAACACAATCAGCAGCACTAAGCCGGAAATGCCAGCGATCGTCGGCAATGTCCCCACTAGCGCTAGCTTGATCAATGTCTGTTGGGCAACTTGCTGTTCAGCGGCTTGCAATGTCGCTAGCTCACTCGATCGCTGCTGTAATTCATAGAGCCGCGAAAAGGCGCGATAGCGAAACCAACCGTCTAACGATTTCTGCAAAGTTGGTTCGGCATCGGGCAGCAGTCGCGGCGGATTGCTCCAGAGTCCGCTTAACACGGTGGCGGCGGCAATGTCGGACTTGGAGGCATAGCCTTGGGAGGAGTTGCCCTGATCGATCACGGTTTTCCAGGTGCCGATCGCTGCGCCCAACTGCTGCTGCTGCGCCTGCAAAATGCCGATCCGCAGGTCAAGCTGGGGCAGTAATTCCTGCTGTTGCCGAATCGCGGTTTGCAATTCCTGACCCGGATTCGATCGGCGGGTTGTCCCGGTTTCAGGCAGTGAGTCGGGCTTGAGGGCAGGCGCAGGCGTTTGCTGCTGGAGGCGTTTTTGAAACTGTTGAAGATTGGTGCTAGCCGTCTGTCGCACTTCCTGGTACTGTTTCAGCGCTTCTGCGATCGGCTTTTCGCCTAAGATGACCGATCGGCTTTCGGCTAAGCTGCTGTCGCTTTTGCCATTGCCCAGTTCAGTTGCATGAAGCAGCAAATCGGTTTGGTAAAGCTGGAGGCGATCGGTAATCTGCGGTTCACCCAAACTGCCGAACAGGGAACTAGACAACATTAATAAGACGACTAGGGCGATCGCACCTAAAATCAGCCGTTTTAGCGGGGTTGGGATCATTCGTTTGTAGCGCTAGTGATAAATATGCTCTGATTGGCATTATCACAGTCTAGACGTAGAGCGGGAGAGTTTCCAGGAGACGCACCCTAGCTACTCTCACAAATCCGATCGAGCTGCTTTAAAATGACGAGTAATCATGCAAAACACTCGTCTGAACGTTTTATTAGAAGAGACTGTCGGGCAGTTTGGTCGCTGGCTGCAAAATCCTTGGCGGCGACTTTCGCTGCTGATTATCAGCGTGCTGTTCGGCAACTTTTTGTCCTCCGCGATCGCTACCTTTACTGGGCAAGAAGGCGTTCAAGATGCCCTAGCAGCAGCGGTCATGGTTGGGATTGCCGAAGTGATTAGCTGGTCGATGTATCGGTTCGATCGCCGTCGCGCTCGATCGGGCGAACCTAGTCCGATGATTCTGGAGCTACTCAACGGGACTAAACTGGGGCTGATGTATGGCTTTTTTGTGGAAGCCTTTAAGCTGGGCAGCTAGCTTTTCTATACGCTAATTTTTCTATACTCATTGGCGGAACTGTAACTCAACCCTTTAAGCTGTGAGGGATCGCGGCACATTTTTCAAGTTTTGACTCCATGAAAGGGAATGGGTTGACGCAGGTTTGGACAAGGCTAGTGGGCAACCGATCGCCCCAACGTCGCTGGCGCTGGCTAGGAATGGCGATCGCCTTTTGTCTTTGTATTGTCCTCGGCGGTACGGTTTCCGCGCAGCAACCCTTGCATCTGGCTTTGTTGACTACCGCACTGGATGCCCAGCCTGGACAGTCGATCGCTAAAGAGTTCGAGCGGCTCAATCCCGGCATCAAGATTGACATCATCGAAGGTCCCAACGCTTCTAACCTGATTGAGGATCTGTATACCTCTTCTTTTCTGCTGGGGGATTCACCTTACGATCTGATCTTAATGGATGTGGTTTGGCTGCCCAAGTTCGCTGCCGCTGGCTGGCTGCTGGATTTAAGCGATCGCATCTCAGCGGATCAGCTCAGCGCTTTTTATCCAGCCGATTTGGAGGGCGGGCGCTATAACGGCAAGCTGTATCGATTGCCGATTCGATCGGATGCGGGCTTGCTGTACTATCGGAAAGATTTGCTAGATCAGGCGGGGATTCAGCCGCCGGAGACGTTTGAACAGCTTGTTCAGGCTGCTAAAATGCTTCAGCAGTCAGGGGCTGTGCCGTGGGGCTATGTTTGGCAGGGGCGGCAGTATGAGGGACTGGCTGCCATGTTTGTAGAAGTGCTGGCAGGCTATGGCGGCTTTTGGGTCAATCCTAAAACGCTGGAAGTCGGACTCGATCGCCCCGAAGCCATCCAAGCCGTCAACTTTTTACGCAGCACGATCGCATCTGGGATTTCGCCGCCCGGTGTCACGACCTATCAGGAAGAAGAAGCCCGCCGTCTGTTTCAAAGTGGGCAGGTTGCCTTTATGCGGAGCTGGCCTTATGCCTATCCGCTGGGCAATGCCGCCGATTCGCCGATCAAAGGCAAGTTTGCGATCAAGCCAATGGTTCATGCTCCTGGCTTTGCCGCTGCTGCTTGCTTAGGGGGTTGGGGATTGGGCATTTCTAAAACAACGCGCAATCCAGATGCAGCATTGCAGGTGATGCAATACTACGCCAGCTTGGAAGGGCAGCGTTTTACGATTTTGGAAAATGGCTATCTGCCCACGCGCCCGTCGCTCTATAGCGATGCGCAAATTGTCGGCAAATACAATTATTTCCCCAGTATGCAAACGATCGCCGAAAAAGCCGTGTTGCGTCCGCCTGTGGCGCAATACGCGCAGGTGTCCGACATTTTGCAGCGGTATCTAAGCGCCGCGCTGACCGATCGCACCCCCGTCGAAGAAGCGCTGAAAGCCGCTGCTAACGAGACTCGACGGCTGCTAGACACCAAAAAAGCT
>JBBSFA010000557.1:0-3372 GCA_038239185.1 Elainellales cyanobacterium
GATGTTAAAGGCGCGCATAAATTCCTCATCAGACGGGGTAAAAGCGCCCTGCTGCTTGTTGATCAACTGCGTTACGCCAATCAGCGCTCCGCCTGAGTTATAAACGGGCATACAGAGAATCGTCCGGGTACAGTAGCCCGTCTGTTCATCGATCGTTGGGTCAAAGCGGGGATCTTCGTAGGCATCGGTAATATTAAGCGTCTGGCAGGTTGAGGCAACGTAGCCCGCAATGCCGCGATCGATCGGCATCCGCAAGTCCATCAGCGTTTCGCCATCGGCTTTAGCAACTTTTGACCAGAGTTCATGACCGTCATCGCTGACTAGAAAGAGAGTGCTGCGATCGGCTTGCATCAGATTTTGCGCCTCGGTCATCACAGCGCTCAGGGTTTTCTCTAGATCCAAGCTTTGCCCTAGCGAGGCAGTGGCTTTGAGCAATGCCGCTGCGCCGCGCTGATTGCGAGCCGCCACATAGAAAGAATTACAGCTCTCCAAAATGATGCCCATCGACTCAGCAAATTCGCGGAAATGTTGCTCGTCGCGGCTGTCGAACGGAAAATCGCCCTCTTTGTTCAAGAGCTGCACCACCGCAACCACCCGATTTTTAGTGCTGAAGATCGGCATACAGAGAATGTTACGAGTGCGGTAGCCCGTCTGCTGATCTACATCCCGATTAAACAAAGGATGGCTGTAAGCATCGGCAATGTTGAGGCATTCCCCGGTCGCAGCCACATGTCCGGCAATGCCAAGGCTGATTGGCAGGCGAATCTCTAGCGACTTTTCGCCCTCGTTCTGAGCCACCTTCGACCAGAGCTGCCCTTTTTCTTCATCCACCAAATAAATAGTCGTGCGATCGGCTTGCAAAATCTGCCCAATCTTCAGCGTGAACGCCTCCAAAAGCTGCTCCAGCATCGTTTCTAGAGCTTCGTTGTTGATCATATCGATCGCCCGCAGGAATTGCTCAAACTCGCGGGTAATCTGATCGAGCAGATCCACAAACTGGGGAATCGGCAGATCGCGCACTCGGTTGGTCAGATCACCCCGGCGGTTGACCTGGGTCAAAGCTGCCAACATACCGTTGGGAGAAGATGCAATTGCCATAGGGGAAAAAGGCTAGGGGGCGTGCAAGTAAGACAGGGTGAGAGGATCAGCGCTAGCCAAGCAAGGGAGGGGCAAAACAGGGGTTAGAAAATTAGGCTCAGAGAAAATCAGACTTAGAATAGGGCAACCTTCGATCGCGGCATCCCTCAACGTCAGAATATCTTACTCTTGGTTTGATGCAGTTATGGGAGATACCCCGATCGCTTTATTTCGACATACAGCGAAAAAGCTGATAAGGGAATCCCACTCGATAGTAGCGAGTTGGGTCAATTTCGCAGCGGGTTCTAGCCAATTTTCGGACTGGCGATCGAGGGTAGGTCAACCGGAGCTGATCCGGATAGTCAGCCGATCGCATTCCCGGAGCCACTACCCACAAATTGAGCGGCAGCGGCAAAGGCTGAGGCAACTCTGCCAGATTTTTCCAGGCTTGCTGATAGCTGGCTGACTTGTCCAGGAAAACGGTCTGCACGGGAGCATTTGCGGCTTGAGTATCCAGCGCCAAAGCAAAGCTCAACCCCAGTGCCACTTCTTGCAGTGACTCGTAGCCCACCGCCAGCACGATCGGCGTTTCCGGCTCAAACCGCAGATTTTTGGCAACGCGATCGGGGTTATAGGATTTGAGGAACACGAGTCCGTTTACAACTAAGAGGCTGCTAAGCAACCCCGCAAAAACCAGAAACAGCGGCGCAGGTCGTTTCCCAGCGCTCAAACATGCCCCAACGATCGCGCAAACGGCAGGATAGTAAACAAAGTTGTAGCGCGGCACCATCGCCAAATCTTTGTTGAGCAGATAGGCGATCGCCAAAAATTCGACCAGGATGCAGAGCACGAAGCCCGTCAGCAAGCCGATCGCCCCCCGATCCTCTTGCCGCCACAGCACACGGAACCCCCGGCGAACTCTATCCGCCAACCACAGCATCAAACCGAGCATGAGTCCGCCTGAGACAACCGCGATCGGCAAAGGCTGATTTTCTACAGGCAAAGCGATAAACATCAGCGTCCAGCCGATCAAGATCTCGTAGAGTGGCGCAATCCGATCGAGCCAGTCGAGATGGGAGGGAATCAGCCAGTCAGTTTCGGGACGGTGAATGTGGCTCAGGAAAGTGGAAACCCATGGCAGAAAGCCGATCGCAATGCCGCTAAGGGAGAAGGCGATCGCGCCAATCTGCCATCGAGTGAGTGATACAAGTCCTGATCGGCGCTGCCAAATCAGCCAGCCAGCCAATGCCCCAACCTGTGCGACGATCGCCAGCAAACAAAAGTAATGTACATAGAGGCTGAGCAGATTCACGCCTGTCCAGCCAATCCAAACCCAAGGGCGCGATCGCTGATTCTGCAAATCACGCTGAATTTGCACTAGAGCCGTCAAAGCCAACGTGATCAGCAGCATCGGCAGCGTATAGTGACGAGCTTCCTGCGAGAGATAGACCGCGAATGGCGACACAGCCATCAGCGCTGCTGCTACTAATCCAGCAGTAGGCGAAAAAGCCAGCCGATTCAGCCCATAGACCGCCGCGATCGCCCCCACGCCCATCAGTGCAGGCAAACTTCGCAATACCCAAAGCCAGTGATCTGCATCCGGTTTCAGCCAGCCGAGCCAGTGATACATCAAGCAAAAAAACAGCGGCGGATGCACCGATTCGGTGGCGATCGTCTGGGCAATCTGGGCACAGCTTAAGCCCGATCGATAGGTGAAAATCTGCTCGATCGCTTCTAGTGAAACCATCTGGTTCAACGGCACATCGCTGAAATGACGACCCATCGTAAACATTGCTGTCAGCACTTCATCGAGCCACAGCGGTTTGACTGCTAGATGCCAGAAACGAAGCGCTAATCCCAACAGCAGCAGCGCAATTAAGCCAAGCGGGTGATTGGCGATCGCCTTATGGAAAGAAACCTGTTTCAACGCATTCACCCTTAAGCGGCTAGTCTGATTATCCCGCGATTGCTTGTCCATCGGCTCTCGGCTCCGAGGCGGCGATTAAGACATCGCCCTGCCGCAAAATCATCTGTCCTTTGCCAAAGGCTAGCCCTTCGGCAATCACTTGAACCGCATGACCGCGATCGGCAAGTCCCAAAGCCACGGAACGGGGAACAGTATGTTCCAACAAGACGCTGCGACCCGTGAGGTACTGCCAGCGCGGTGCGTCTAAGGCAGCCTGCGGATTCATGCCATAGTCCATCAGATTCACCGCCATTTGCAAATGTCCCTGCGGCTGCATATGTCCGCCCATCACGCCAAAAGCTCCCAAGGGGCGATCGCCCTGCGTCAGA
>JBBSFA010000558.1:0-3370 GCA_038239185.1 Elainellales cyanobacterium
ACGGGATCGGTCGGCAAAACCACGACAAAAGAATTGATTGCTGGGGTGCTGTCTCGATTTGGGAGTGTTCTCAAGACTCAGGCAAACTACAACAACGAAATTGGGGTTCCCAAAACGCTGCTGGAGCTGAACGCAGATCACGAGTATGCAGTGATTGAAATGGGCATGAGAGCGGCAGGAGAAATTGCCCTACTGACCCAGATAGCCCGCCCAACGATCGCAGTGATTACAAACGTGGGCACAGCGCACATCGGACGCTTAGGCTCGGAGCAGGCGATCGCAGATGCCAAATGCGAACTGCTGCAACAGCTCTCGCCCACTGCGATCGCCATCCTGAACCATGACGATTCGCGCTTGATGGCAACGGCGGCAAAGGTTTGGCAGGGCAAGACGATCACCTATGGGCTAGAAGGCGGCGATCTGCAAGGTCAATTGATTGACTCAATGACGATCGCGGTAGAAGGAAAATCCCTGCCGCTGCCCCTGCCAGGTCGTCACAATGCGCTGAACTATCTGGCAGCGCTGGCAGTCGCGAAAGCCTTCTATATCGATGGGTCAACCCTGTCTCAGCGGTTGGCGATCGATTTACCCAAGGGGCGATCGCGCCGTTTGGAGTTGCCGAATGACATTGTGATTCTGGACGAAACCTATAATGCAGGGTTGGAATCCATGACTGCCTCGCTGCATCTGCTTGCCGAAACGCCGGGACAGCGACGGATCGCGGTGTTGGGCACAATGAAGGAATTGGGCGATCGCTCTCCTGAATTTCACCATCAGGTCGGTCGGCTTGCCGCTGAGCTAAATCTAGACGCGCTGCTGATTCTTGCCGATGCCGCAGAAAGTCAGGCAATGGCGGCAGGGGCAGCTCCGCTTCAGGCAGAGCAGTTTTCTAGCCATGCAGCCCTAGTAGCGCGGCTGAAGGAACTGGTGAAACCGGGCGATCGGCTGTTGTTCAAGGCTTCTAGAGCAGTAGGACTAGAGCAAGCAGTAGAAGGATTCGTACAAGAGCTGAACTAAATCCACAGTCTCGCGAAATAACCGATACCATCAACACAGAGGCGTAGGTTGCTGCGGCAGTACCCACGCGAGTTTTTAGGAATTAAGGTCATGCAGTTTATCGATCAGGCGGAAATTGAGGTGTTGGGCGGGAACGGTGGAGATGGGATGGTTGCCTTTCGCCGAGAAAAGTACGTGCCTGCGGGTGGACCATCGGGCGGAAATGGCGGCAAAGGTGGATCGGTCATTTTAGTCGCGGCAGAAAATTTACAAACGCTGTTGGATTTCCGCTATGCCCATGTGTTCAAGGCAGATGACGGAGTGCGGGGCGGCTCCAAAAATATGACAGGGGCTTCGGGCGACGATCGCCTGATTGAAGTTCCCTGTGGCACGACGATCTACGATGCCAAAACGGGTGAAACGTTGGGCGACCTGATCACACCGGGACAAAGCTTCTGCGTCGCGCTGGGTGGCAAAGGGGGACTGGGCAACAAAGCATTTCTGAGCAATCGTAACCGCGCTCCAGAGCGAGCAATGCCCGGTTTGCCGGGAGAAGAGCGATCGCTGCGGCTGGAGCTAAAACTGCTGGCAGAAGTCGGAATTATTGGGCTACCGAACGCAGGTAAATCCACCCTGATCTCAGCGCTTTCAGCAGCCCGACCCAAAATTGCCGACTATCCGTTTACCACGCTGATTCCCAACTTAGGGGTAGTGCGTAAACCGACGGGCGACGGCACAGTGTTTGCCGATATCCCAGGACTAATCGAGGGGGCACACCAAGGCACAGGACTGGGACACGATTTCCTACGGCACATCGAACGGACTCGCGTCTTGCTGCACCTCATTGATGTAACCACCGAAGACCCGATCGCCGCCTATGAAACGATCCAAGCGGAGCTAAATGCCTATGGGCGCGGTCTGGAGAATCGTCCGCAGATTGTGGCAATCAACAAGCTGGATGCGCTGCCGTCAGACGATCCAACCCCAGAGGCGATCGCCCTCCAGCTCCGTGAGCGGACAGAGGCTCCAGTTTTCGCAATTTCGGCGGTGGCAGGCACAGGCTTAGACCCAATGCTCCAGCAGGTTTGGCAAGTTTTAGATGAAGCCAAAGCCGCCGAAGCCGCCGCGAAAGCCGCTCAAATTGAAATAGCAGAGCCGTCTGAAGCGCTGCTAGAGTCATTGCCAGAGTCAGAGTTTATGGTGCGATCGATCGAGTGATCAGGCAACCCGTCCTGATCATATCGGCGCGGCGTATAGACCCAGACTCCATTTGGACGCGGGATAGTGCGGGTTTTGCTGGAGCCAACTAGCACCAGCGTTCGCATATCAACATCATCGGGCGCAAGCTGCTCTAGCGATCGCACCACGATCGACTCACCAACCCGCCCGACATCTCGCGCCAAGACTACGGGCGTGGAGGGCGATCGCCAGCGCAGCAGCAAATCACGAGCCGCAGAAAACTGCCAGGTTCGCTGCTTCGAGAGCGGGTTGTAGAAGGCAATCACAAAATCGGCAGCGGCAGCCGCCAAGATACGTTGTTCAATCACCGACCAAGGCTTGAGAATATCGGAAAGCGAAATGGCGCAAAAATCATGCCCGATCGGTGCGCCAATTCGAGCCGCTGCCGCTTGCAGAGCGGAAATGCCTGGGACAACCTGGATTGCGATCGCCTGCCAGCGGGGCTGAGCATCCTGTTCCAGCACTTCAAACACGGCAGCAGCCATGGCATAGATTCCCGGATCGCCTGACGAAATCAATGCCACCGATCGCCCCTCAGCCGCTAGATCCAATGCCGATCGCGCTCGGTCTAGCTCCACACGATTGTCGGAATCATGGCGCTGCTGCTGCCGCCGTAGCGGTTCAACCAAGTCTAAATAGGTGCTGTAGCCAACCCAGTCAGTCGCAGATTGCAGCAGATCTTTGGCTTCAGGCGACATCCACTCCGGGCTACCGGGACCTGTTCCTACGATCGCCAGTCGTCCCTGTGCCTGCCCAATCTCGCTGACCTTCAGCGGCAGGGGAGCAATGGCGATCGCGCATTGTGCATTACCTACATCGCTGCTGGCTAGCCGACCTGCGGCTCCGACAGCCGTAAGTGCCAACCCTTCTGCGGTTCCAGTGTTGATATCTTCAGCGATAGCTTCAGCAAAAAAACGGGCGGGTATGCCCAATTCCGAGGCGATCGCCTGAATGCCGGGATGAGTCGCGTTCTCCTGTAGCGCAAACACGCCAGCGATCGCTTTAGCAGACAGATTTACCTCTGCTAGCTTTTGCCAGACTAGGGCGATCGCTACGGCTGGATCTTTGCTGATCTCGCCGCTGACCCCCAAAGCCAGAGTCGCAGGATGATAAACCAAACAATCTGAACTGGGTG
>JBBSFA010000559.1:0-3366 GCA_038239185.1 Elainellales cyanobacterium
AAACCTGTTCTACACAAATCTATGGAGAACTAGAGAAAAGTTTTTAGAAGAAAATGTCTCAGGGTTTGGGGACACTGAAAATCAACCACCAGAAGAAGGCGATAGCTCCCGACGGTCTGCTACGGCTCCCGCTCGACCCCTCGCCATTCGTTTTCGCCCGATGATGGACACCGCTCAATACCGAGCCGCAAAAGCTCAAGCTGCTACCGTCCGCCCCACTGAGACGCATTCCAGCGAAAATGATGTCGCTTCCCAGCGTCCACCGAGGAAATGTCATCGTCTGCCTCTGTAGGATTGACTATTGAAGGTGTCGACCAAATTACTGCTGGAGGGCTACTCCCACCTGACACCCACGGGGCGGTTGGGCTGGAACACTACGTCCAAGTGGTAAACTCCCATATCGATATCTACGAAAAGTGCGGGAGTAATACACAGGTTAAGAGTTTGCCCCTATCTGCTTTCTTTGGCTATTTTGAACAAATCCTGTTCGATCCTCGCATCATTTATGATCCCACCTGGAACCGTTGGGTTGTTATTGCGGAAGCCTTTCCTGAATCAGAAACGATCCAGCGCCAGTTCATAGGAGTTTCTACAGGGTCTGATCCCACTGGGTCTTTTTACATCTACAGCGTAGATGTCAACTACGCGGGCATTGATTTCTTCTGGGACTATCCTCAACTGGGAATGGATCAAAACTCCATTATCCTAACGGCAAATATTTTCCCAGAATTTACAGCATCCATGTTTGCAGTGGCAAAGTCCCGCCTCTACAATGGCTTGAGCTTCTCAGTTCCAGTTTTTACAGGGTTGATGCCAACCTTAGCCCCGCCAATTGTTTTGGATCAAAATGACAAAACATTTCTAATCGCGGCTCCTTACAACAGCGCTGCGCTGAAGCTTTATACCCTGGAAAATTCTAGTAGCCCCACAGGCATTAAGCTGTCTGAACCGGCTGATTGCATGTTCCGTTTTACGACTTTCCGCCCCCCGCCGTTCAACCGAACACCTCCACGACGATCGATACGCTAAACGGTCGCTTTGTGAATGCCAGTACCCAAAATGGCAATTCACTTTGGCAAGTTCACAGCGTCAATCGGGCGGGTTTGGTTGCACCTCGCTTTTATGAAATCGATACGTCTGATTGTTCGATTATTCAGACCAGTTTTATTGTGGTAAGTGAAACTGCCTACAGCTTCAATGCTTCGATCGTGGCAAATGCCAACAATGATGTGTTTGTCACGTATTCATCCACCGATCCAACCGCTGATGTCAAGCCCCAAGTGCGGTATACAGCCCGCATGAGTACCGACACTGAGAGCATCATTAAACCTGGCTTTGTTGCATTTGCGGCAACAGCCCCCTACGAGGACGGCTTCCGCTGGGGCGACTATTCAGCCATTACGGTTGATCCTGTTGATTCGACCCAAGCTTGGTTTGTCAACGAAAAAGTGAATGACTCGTTTACCTGGGGAAGCGGTATTGGGACAATTCGCTTGTAATTGGACGAATGTTGAAAATACAGCGTAACTAATCCTGCTATTGGGCGATAGGATCTGATCTCTATCGCCCTTTATCGAATGCCGCTGTCGTATTCAATGCGAACGGGGGTATAACCTGCCTCTGTGACCGTAACCACTTGCGCTTTAACATAAGGGCGAGCGCTAGACACCTCTGGGCGCAGGGTGTAAGTTCCAGGTGGCAGACCGAGGTGGAAGTGTCCTTCCGCATCGCTTTTAATCTGGGTAACCGTTTCACCTGTCTCATTTAAAATGGTAATGGAGGCTACGTGAGGACGATCGCGCTCTGCACCTGATCTCGACACTGGGCTAATGGGTGCAATCCTAACCTCTCCTTCGATTCCAGTCGTACTCATCGTTTGATCACCCTGGTTTAGCTGGTGGCTTATCGAATGGTCTATTGGGCTTGAATGAAGGTCTGGGCTGATCTCAGCAGGGTTAATCTCAACCGGAATCGTCTTAACAGGGTTCAATGTCGTCGTACCTGACTCTACCGAGCAGTTCTGAACTCCCAGACTCAACGCGGCAGTTAAGATCCATGGAGTGGGGGGGACGAGGAAAAGGCGAAGCTTCATCGAGAAAATCCTCCAAGAGACTTCATGGTCTTAACTTTCTTGCATTGCAACTGCGTCCCCTTGCCAGCTTAAAGTCCCTGCCAGATCGGAAAAGTCGTAGTTTCTAGACTGCGATCTAGCTTGAGCGCCTTGATAGTCAGCCGGTTGAATCACTAAAACCACTTCTACATCGCCTAGAAGTAAAACGGTTAAGAGATCGAGGCGGAGATGTCCATCTGTATCGATTTTGCCCTTCAGATTTAGAGACTGCATCGCGCTTACTTCTCAATAAACGCGATTTTAGCACTCGTTTATATTTTCCAACTTGTTGCACTTTCCCTACTTATTGAGAAGGCGATCGCTCAATTGAACCTTTCAGCACCCCAACCGCTAAAACGAGAATGCCAAAGAAAGGACCCTTTGCCCAGAAACCGGGGTTCTTGCGAAAGGGTGGGGCGATCGCGCTAATTTCTGGCAGAACCCCGGTTTCTCGAACCCCAGCGATCGCGCTTCAGCCAATTGGGTCGGGGCGATCGTTGTAGATGGGGCGATCGATTTCTAATTCTGCTTCGCCTGCGTTTGAAGGTGCTGGAGTTGAGCGATCGTTAATCCAGTGGTGCGCGCGATCGTCTCTAGCGGAATATTTTCTTGAAGAAGATTGAGGGCGATCGTCTGTGTTGCCTTTTCCACCCCTTTTTCTTCCCAGCTTGTCGTCACTTCCATAATTTCCTCCTTTTGCCGCAGCTCTAGTCTATCAATTTCAGCCTGAAACACCTGCTCCTCTTGGCGATTGAGGCGCAAATAAGTATCCACAAACTTGGAGATTAGCCGAGTCTTCGCTGGATCTAACTTTAAGGTGACGAGCAACCGCAGACACTCAGCTTTCACCTTCGGACGATCGGGCTTAGCGATCGCCATTTTTGCCATCAACGCTGCTGCCACTGGATTCGCTCGGTCAAGGTAGTCCCGCCAGTCCAAACGGTTTAGCTGAATGGCAGCAAAGTTAAATTCCAACACCTTGCGATCGGGAAACTCGACCGTATAAGTTTCATTTTGCACCCGTTTGGGCTGATCAAACGAAAAAATCGCGATCGGATAAATCCGTTTCAGGTGCTTTTGATGCAAGCGGGAAAAGTAGAAAAATAGCCGCTGCTCAAAATTTGCCTGACTTGATGCTTGGGGTTCGATATGGATCAAAAAGGTGGCATCCTGCCCTGCCTGTTTCACCTCAGCCAACAGATCAATAATCCTGACTCTAATTAATTGTGTGTTTTGAATTTGCCCCCACCTCTACC